>NZ_VIKY01000324.1:0-11306 GCF_009711925.1 Dolichospermum sp. UHCC 0352
CCAAATGCTTCGCCCGTACAGTTGTCAGTTGTCAGTTGTCTATTTCCTTTGACTCAACAAAGAAATCGCCATTGGTAAAATCCGATGCTCTTGGATTTGAATTCTCGCGTGTAGTGTTTCTGATGTATCATCTGGTAAAACCGGAACAGCCGCTTGAATTAAAATTTCACCACTGTCAACTTCTAAAGAAACAAGATGTACAGTACAGCCCGTAATTTTGACTTTAGCAACCAAAGCCTGTTCTACAGCTTGCACTCCTTTAAAACTCGGTAATAAGCTGGGATGGATATTAATCATCCGATTAGGAAAAGCGTCAATTAAAACTTGTGTTACTAATCGCATCCATCCTGCCATAATCACAAATTCCACATCATACTGCTGTAATGTTTGGGCAACTTTATGATCAAACTTTTCCCGATTTTTATAGTCCCGATGATTTAACAATACAGATTCTACACCCCAATTTTCAGCCCTAATTGCTGCCTTTGCCCCAGGATTATTGTAAATTAGAACTTGAATTTGGGCGTTAATTTTACCATCGGCAATGGCTTGGGCAATTACTTCAAAGTTACTACCATTCCCAGAAGCCATAATTCCTAGTTTCAAAGGCTGATTCGAGGAAACTTGGTGATGATAAATATCAGGATAAATGAGACTATCAGTAGTATTTAGTGGGGAATCGTAAATCATAGACAATAATTATTTTCACAAAATTTTTGAAAGTCGAGATTTTCAGATCCCCGACTTCTCTAAGAAGTCGGGGATCTTGTTATTTAAAATTCTCGTCTTAAAAAGATAAGAATAGCGATCGCTAACAACATAAAACTATAAAGCAAACCATATCCCGCATTGGTAATTAATGTAATTGTATCAGGTAGTGCTTGCAAACCGTAAACAGCATCATTTTTTAAATCTAATCTAGATAAATCTGGCAAGATCAGATATAAACTTTGGGTAATGCGTTCCATACCAGGGTTCTGACTCAATTTACCTAATGCCACTAGATCTTGAGTAATATTCCCTATTAAATACACTGCAAATGTTAGGGCTGTGGCTATCAGTGAACTAGTAAAAATGCCCAAAGTAATGGCTACGGCAGTAATTAAACATAATTGAAAAAAGATGAATAGCGTAGCCAGAAAAATGCTAGTAACCGGATAGGATACTTGACCAAGTTGTAAGAATCCTAAATAAATTATTGTCATTGCGGTAATTAAGACAGCGATAACTGCTGATAACCCTAAATATTTACTAGCAATAAATTCACTGCGGCTGATGGGTTTGGCAATTAATACTAAGATAGTCCGTTTTTCGATTTCTTTGTTAACTAATCCTGTGCCGATAAATATAGCCACAATTAAACCAATGACGTTCATGGTTGCCAAACCAAAGTCTAAAAAGATTTTATCAAAAGTAGTGACAGCAAATTCGGGAATGGCACGGAAGGCAATACCCAGGATAATGGCATAAAAACCGATGATGTACAGAATGCGATCGCGGATCACTTCCTGAAATACATTCTTAGCCATGACGACAGTTCTCATTACATTCATAGTAATTGCTTGTTTCTTCCTTATTGTTGTGCTGGTGGAGAACCCATGATAAATTTACTTGTGCGATCGCAAGTCAGACGGGCAATGGTGTTTTTATTATCTGTTTGTTTACCAGAGTTAGATGGTTCTATCAAACAAGATTTTTTCCAGTAATATCCTTGAGAGTTGGCGCCAGGTCCCCCCCAAATTGTCAAAATATCTAGTCTATATCCAGATTTAATATTGACTACACGGGGTTCAACTCGCCATAATAGCCTTTCTTGAGATTGACCTAAATTACTATTAATCGTTCTTCTCCCCAAGTTTCCTAGTCGCGGTTTAGCTTCTAGTAACCATTTTTCCACTTCTGACCAAGGTTTATTGGCAATTTGTTGATTAACTAAAGGTTGCAATTTATTTAAGATCAAATCACCAGTTTTCGGCTTTTTGGCTGGTGGTTCTAATCTAATCACAAAAGCACTTTTTTGAAAATTATCTGCTCGTAAACTAGGATATTCTTTTAACCATTTATCTATGACAAAGTAAAACTGAAGCCAACAACTAATTAGCATACACCAAGCTAATAAAACTACAACTTTTTGACGATCTTGTAATTTAGGAAGTTTGGCTTTTGCTAATTTTCCACCTGTACCTTCAAAGAAATTAGGTATGGCTGTAACTATGGCAGCTATTGTTGGCCAAATAACTATCGTATTCGGTGTTAATACACCTTCTTTGTGTCCAAAAGCAAAGATACTCACTAAAAATCCCGTTGTTACTGCCCCCACTGGCATAAAAGTTCCCGGAACTCTTAAAGGATCATCGGTAGTATACCAAGCTGTTCCTGCTAATAAAAATAGCCAACCACAAAAGGCAATAATATCTTTGATATACCCTAGGGCAAAATATGATATTCCCCAAGAAAAAATACTCAAATAAATTAATGTTTGCCACGAGTATGCTTTAGCAGGTGTCAGAAATTTTTGCACTCCTGCAAATAAATCCTGAATATATTTAAATATGCCACGTATTTCCTTCAATAAAAAGTTCATGAGATTACCTCTAATTAATACAATGATGAATATTGATCATTTTACCGAGAGCGAATTAGGATAATGAAGGTTATGGCACTGTAACTGAGTGAATTGGCTATTAAGGTTGCAGTTATTAAATTAGTATTTTGCAACTTAGCCATATTCATATAACTGGCTCTTTGCTGTGAAGAAATGATTTCTGTTTCTGTTTTTTTTCCTCCTTCTCCCATAAAAATTATGAGGATCTTCATTAGTAAAAATTTCACTAAAAAAGTCGCTATGAAAATAGTAAATGACAATAAAACTATCATTGTGCCAATGCTAGGATCTTGAAGTTTATTAAAAAACACATAATTAATCAATTCTTTTTTGATAGCGATGTCTAATATTGGTTCGACTGTGAAAAACACAATCCAACCAATTACACTCGAAAAAACATTTAAGGCTATAGCATAAAAAATGCTGGTTCTTTTATCAAACTTCAGCCATCTATTCAGAATATAAGCTTCTAGGGGAATGGCAATTAGTAAGAATAAGATCTCAAAAAATATCGCCCCAATGGGCAAAATTATAGGTAGTGATAATTCATCAGACATAATGGTAACAACAAGGAGATTTTAGGAGTTAGTTAGATCCCCGACTTCTTCAAGAAGTCGGGGATCTGGGGATTAGTTGTACAGAGTATAACTGAAAGAATACGGATAATCGGCAATTATCTCATTCTTCTGACATTTATGATCTGGGTGCGCCAAGATATTTAGATAATTATATTATACATTCATCAAACTGTAATACGCAGATAAAAAACCGCACATTCTAGACTCTAGTTTCGTTAAGATAAGGAATTGCCACTTTATAGCTTTTCAAAATATGACAAGGAACGGTATCGGTATTCGCACAGCGCAAGTGCGTTCTGAGCGGCTTACGGGTCAAATTCACGTCTATGATGGTATTGGGAAAGGTAAGTCCCAAGCAGCTTTAGGAGTGGTTTTGCGCTCGATTGGTTTGGGCATTAATACACCCAGTGATTCTAGCCGGGTTTTATTGCTGCGGTTTTTGAAGGGTCCAGAACGGGATTATGATGAAGATGGAGCGATAACTGCTTTACAGCGAGGGTTTCCCCATCTTATTGATCAGGTTCGCACAGGAAGAGCGGAGTTTTTTGGCCATGATCAAATTACACCTTTTGATCGAACTGAGGCTGCACGGGGCTGGGATGTAGCCAAAGGTGCGATCGCTTCCGGGTTGTATTCAGTAGTTGTTTTGGATGAAATTAACCCGGTTTTGGATTTGGGTTTGTTATCGGTGGAGGAAGTGGTAAACACGTTAAAATCTAAACCCCAAGAATTGGAAATCATTACGACTGGACGCGCTGCACCACAAGCATTGTTAGATATTGCGGATTTGCATTCGGAAATGAAACCCCACCACCACCCCACAGCCGCAGAACTCTTTATTGAAGGGATTGAAATTTATACAGGTGCAGGTAAGGGTAAATCTACCAGTGCTTTGGGTAAGGCTTTGCAAGCTATTGGGAGAGGTATCAATCATCCTGGTTCTACCCGTGTATTAATTATGCAGTGGCTCAAAGGTGGGAGTGGCTATACTGAGGATGCAGCTATAGCGGCTTTACAGCAATCTTATCCTGAAGTGGTAGATCATCAACGGTGTGGACGTGATGCCATTGTTTGGCGGAATTCTCGTCAAGATTTAGACTATATAGAAGCGGAGAGGGGTTGGGAAATTGCCAAAATTGCGATCGCTTCTGGTGTGTATAAAACTATTATCCTCGATGAACTCAATCCCACTGTGGATTTAGAATTGTTACCTGTTGATCCCATTGTTCAAGCTTTGTTACGTAAACCCCGTGATACGGAAGTGATTATTACTGGGCGCTGTCAAAATCAACCGGCTTATTTTGATTTGGCTAGTATTCACTCTGAGGTTTATTGTCATAAACACTACGCAAATCAAGGTGTGGAATTGAAACGGGGGGTTGATTTTTAAACCGATAATATCCCCGACTTCTTAAAGCAGTCGGGGATCTAGTTTTTAGTTTTTGTTTGGATTGAGAAAATCCAACCCAAAAATCACTATTAATGATGATCTTCTTGATTTAACCAAGTTACTAAATCAGCAATTTCGGAAATATTAAACAACGCTGCACCTAAATTTTCTAGATGTTCAACCGATAAGACTTTTACTCTTTCAAGTATTTCAGAATCAAGTTGTCCAAAGCGTTGATTAAGTAACATTAGACAAAATTTAACTGCCTCTTTTTGTTCTCCTTTTCCTTCTCCCTTCTGCAAAATATCCTGATAAATTACTGATTCTTGCATAATATCCTCACTTAACAATTGACGAATAAAATCTTTTTCAAACCGTAACCCGGCTAAAATCTCTGTGTAAGCTGCAATATCCTGTTTAGTCTCCCTATCTGCAATTTTAGCAACATTATTAGCAATTTGGGATAATAAACCTTGGGGTGAATTTGTCCGGGTTAATGGTGCTAATGGTAATAATGCCAGATTATGCAAAAATAATTCTGGTTCTTCTTCCCACATTCTGATCACACGATAACGGTGTCTGGTTGTTTCGTTAACATATTCTTCAGTAAAAACAATTGGATCATCTGTTTCTTGTAAGAAAATCACTACTTGGGTTACAGGAACTTGATATGTACGGATTAATCTCACTGAATAGTCTAACTCCCTAAAAGGAATGGGAGGTTTAGATTGTGGGTTGGTTTGAAATTCAATATGTAAAATGCGATTTTCTGTTTGTAGGAAGGTGACAAAATCAGCGCGAATTGGTTCTATACTCAATTCGGTTTTTAAGACTTTGATGGTTTTTGGTTCTTGGGGAAGTAACCATTTAGCAAAATCAAAGGGATATTTTTCTGCTAGTAGTTTACAAACGTTGTCAAAACTCATAGGGTTATAAAGTTAAATTGTCAAATTGTCAGAATCAGGATATCCAGGATTTAAGGATTTACAGGATGTTTGTTTGAGTTGTGTTTTTAGGGTTTGAGGATTTATAGGTAACGCTAGGTAAACAAGATTGAAATTTTCATAATTTTGTTAAGTAAATTTCTATTCCAAAGTTTCTTCTTTAGTATTTTAGAAATTCCTATTTTTAAAATTTAAAAAATGAGCAAATTTTTCTAAAAAATTATCAATCAATCGTATGTAATCATCCTCATTAATAGTTGAACCTTCTTCAATGCCTTTAAATACATTCTCAATACTTGTTTGAACTATATTACTAATATGTTCTTCACTTTGCTTCTGGTCTATGAAAAACCTCAATTCATCTAAGGCATTTTTGAATTTATTAATATTTTTTTGCTGAGATTCTTTAATTTCTGAAATGCTATTTTTGCATAAATCAATATTTATATTTGATTCTATTTTATCTCGCTCCATAACATCAAAAGAATATTCTTTACAAAAATCATTACCGATATAGTCATTGGATAGTAAAACTAAAAATTTAAATGTACTAAATAACTCAACATATCCATAAATTATTTTTTCTGTGGAACTTCCTTTAATAAAGAGTTGATGTAATATTTTAAAACTATCATTGGTAGTTGTAAATGTTCTATCAGGATAATAGTAAAAAACACAATTTTCTTGACTATCACCTAAAATGTAAGGTAGAAGATGTGAGATATTTTCTCTATTACCACCATTCTGCATATAGAAACTTATGATCATCTTACATATAGCTCGAAAAGTTGTATTATTTGCATTATACAAAATTTTACCGAAGATGGTTACAAATTCCGATCCTGCTTGAAGTTTTTCTACGGTTATATGCCTAATTCCCAACTGAAGAGTTAATGACATCTTTTAGATCATAAAATCATTGAGATTAATAACTTTATTAAATCCTGAAAATCCTTAAATCCTGTAAATCCTGATTCAGACAAATTAAATATCAGGTTCAACACCCAACTTTCTTAACTGTTCTATCAACCTTTCCTTTTGTTCTATTGGAGTCAAAACCCAATTACCAGAAATATCATACCAGCGTAACCAAGGCTGCTGAATATTATTATAAGTTCCCTCCCAAACTCCCAAACCTAATTTTATTTCTGGTATCCAAAAACGAGAATTTGATGATGATAAATCTATTTCTGCATAACGACCACCATCTAATTTAAACATTCTAAATTCATACTTGTAACGGTCAAAAATAGCATAATAGGGAATCCTTAAAATCTGTTCATACACTTCCCATTTAGTTGGCGGTTTTTCCACATCTCGTAAAGTCTGTCCTAAATCTTCCTTTTCAGTTCCTGGTGATAGTAATTCAACTATAATAAAAGGAGTAATTCCCTCTTGCCAAACTACATAACTTAAACGTAAATCACCATTTTTATAAAGAGGAGAAACATCCACAGATACAAACCAATCTGGTCTTTTGTACCATGTGGGATGATGAGGATCATAATAGAGGTTCAGATCACTAGCGGTAAATATTTTGTTGCTAGGATAGGTAGGAGAATTAAAAGTTTCGTCTAATAAACGAGGTTGTAATAAATGAAATTGATCAGGCAAACCTTTCTCCTCTGGATCTTCACTTTTGAGATCATACATCGTTGGTAACACTTCTTGGGGTGAACGGGGTGGGTCTGTTTGATACATAGTAGTATTCCTGGAAAATATACTTTATTGTGTGTTTACAGTGTCTTTAAACCCACGCAGGTGGATTTATAATTTAGAGGAGCATGAATAATATGACCATAGACAATAATACTTTGGATTTAGTGACTGGAGGATTAGCAATGATTATTTTGGTAGGTGGGATGTTAATGATGTTTACTACCATTTTCAGCACTAAAAAATAATCAATTACCTCACCCAGTATTTCTGGGTGATCAATAATATCAGTTAAGAAACATCAGCGCCAAAGGCTATTCTAATTACCCAAAATATCATTAAAGTGGCGATCGCTAACCAATCCCCTGTTATTAACTTTAACTCTTGCCATTTAACTCGATGTTCATTGGGACTAGTAAAACCCCTTACCATCATCGCATTTGCCATTTGTTCCGCCCTTAAAAGCAGATTTTCTAATAATCTCTCAGTCACAATTAACCAAACTTTTGCCCCTCCTTTTAATCCTAGCTTTTTCCAATTAATTGCCCTAGTCATTACCGAACGCACTAGGTTTTGGATTTCTTCTAAAACTAGGGGAATAAACCGCAAAGATAAAGTTAACGTCAGGGTAATTTCTGTAACGGGAATATTGAACCTTCTCAACGGCTGCATTAAACTTTCCATTCCCGAAGTAATTTCTTCTGGTGCAGTTGTGAGTAAATATAAATTAGTGCTGTAGATTAATGTAAAAACTATTGTACTCAAGCTAATTGCCAAATCCAAAGAACGGCGATTTACTTTCACAAATCCTTTATTAAATAGCACATAGCTATATTTTTTATGACTATCTGCTATTACTGGGGTAACTTGGGTCTTTTTCTCACTTATTGGTTGGGTGAGGATTTGTTCATTTGCAGGTAAGCGAGACTGATAACTTACACCTAATCCATCAGGACTAATGGAGGCAATGACTAATACCATAAATGATAATATCAACAACCAGCCCATTTGTTGTCGCCATACTCGCAGAGGAATTTTGGCAAATACAGTAAAAGTAATTAGCAGTAATACCAATAATACCCGCCAATAGTTATTAGCGACAATATAGCTACTCAGAAAGCTCAATAACCAAATTAACTTAACTCGCGGGTCGAGTTTATGTAACCAAGTTTGCGGTTCTTCTAAGTAAAGTCCGAGAGGAAGCGATCGCAATAAATCCATATTTTGTCAGTTGTCATTGGTCAGTTGTCAGTTGTCAGTAAGCCACCCAGAAATAAAACTCCGGTCTAATAGCTAAAGTACGTTAAAACGCACTCTGATTAACTCAAAATCAAAAATTATCCTATTTCTAGAATAAATAAACATAAAACAGTCGGTTTTAACCGACTTTAGCTTTTAGACAGGGAATTTATTCCCTGGCTTCCTTTTTGGCTTCCTTTTTGGCTTCCTTTTTGGCTTCCTTTTTGGCTTCCTACTTCCTAACTGACTCCTGACTCCTTACGTTTCCTATTTTACACGAGTAGCGCGGTTTGGACCGCCAATTTCCACGTCTCGAACTTTCTTACTGCGCCAAAATAGCCGAATGGGTGTACCTTGAAAGCCTAACTGTTTGCGGAATTGGCGTTCAATGTAACGGCGATAATTATCATTAAAGCGGGTATTGTCATTAACGAACAGCGCGATAGAAGGAGGCTGACTACTCACCTGAGTACCATAGTAGATCTTACCCTGACGACCGCCCCGTGAAGTCGGTGGTGAATGCCAACTGATAGCATCTTCTAGCACTTCATTAATTACTGATGTACTCACACGGCGTTTGTGTGCCTCAGCCGCTGTATTTACCAATTCTAAAATCTTTTCTACCCGTTGTCCCGTAACAGCACTAACATAAATGGTATCTGCCCATTCTGTAAAGTGTAAGCGTGATTCTAATTCTTTTGCATGATCATAAATGGTATACGAGTCTTTCTCAACAGCATCCCACTTGTTGACAACAATAACACAAGCGCGACCTTCTTCTAAGACGCGACCTGCTAATTTTTGATCCTGTTCAGTTACGCCATCTACCGCATCAATCACTAATAAAACCACATCAGAACGGCGAATAGCTTTGAAAGCGCGGTTAATACTGAAAAATTCTGTCCCGTATTCGATATGTTTCTTTTTGCGAATACCAGCAGTATCAATTAACCTATAGGTTTGATCACCTCGTTCAACTACTGTATCAATTGTATCTCTAGTTGTTCCAGAAATAGGACTGACAATAGCTCTATATTCACCAACAAACGCATTGAGTAGGCTGGATTTGCCTACATTTGGTCTACCAATAATGGCAACTTTAATTTCCTTATTTTCCTCTTCTTCTACTATCAGAGGAATGTGATTCATTAACTCATCCAGGATTTCCCCTGTCCCACTACCATGAATCGCGGAAATGGGGAAAGGTTCACCTAGTCCCAATTCCCAAAATTCAGCAGCTTGAATCACCCCTTGATCTGGAGATTCACATTTATTCACAGCCAGTAATACGGGTACTGGTTGTTGACGTAACCATTCAGAAATTTCTTCATCTGCGGGCATCAAACCAGCTTGTCCATCCACAACAAAAATAGCAGCACAAGCTTCTGAAAGTGCTGTTAAGGCCTGTTGGCGAATCATGGGGAGAAATTCGGTGTCATCATTAAAAACCAAGCCACCTGTGTCCACTACCACAAATTCCCGATCATTCCAAAAAGCTGGACGATAGGTGCGATCGCGTGTTACCCCTGGTTCATCATGGACTATTGCCGTTTGATCTCCGGCAAGACGATTTACAAAGGTAGATTTGCCCACATTGGGGCGGCCGATAATTGCAACAATTGGCAATGGCATAAACTAGAGTTCTTTAGTGCTGAGTGTGTAGGTGTGCTGAGTTTTGTCTCTACGTTCTTCACCCAGCACTGTTTTAGAGAACTATTTATTGTACCATGGTTTTTGATAATTAGGAGTTTTTGAAAAAGTTGTCTGTCAGGGTAGGGAACTCTTAACTCTTAACTGGGAACAGTTTTGTTCTAAAAATCTGCAATTAGAAATAATTAAATTTGTCAATACTGTAGCCAAATTAGGATGGTTCAAAGGCTGTATAAGCATTGTGAGTACGACCAAGTGAGGTCAACTGCGATATTTAGAGAATTTTTTGTGTCAACATACGAGCTATGTAGACTGGTTCAGGAAGATTGTCTTTGCGAGCTAATTTTGTTATTTTGGGGTTACTATGTCTTTAAGTACGAAATTTTGTTATGAGATTCAATATTTATGGTCACATAGTATTAAACTTTGTTTGTGTTAACTATTTTATTTTTGAACACCATGTTCATCAACCAAAAAGTTTGTATAGCTATCGCTGGTGCTACCTTGGCTGGGATGATTGCTTCTGCTTCCCCTGCTGGTGCTGTTGTTTTTACCTATAATGGTTCAAAGTACGATGTAACTACGCACAGTTTCAATGGCAATGATGCTTTTTCCGGCACAAACGCTTTGAACAGTCCACTTAATGCGTTGTGGGGAAATAAATCTCTTGCTAATGGATTGGCTAGTGTTGTTGGTTGTCAATTAGGCGGTTGTTACGTGAATCCGACTGACATAAATGGGAATGATTGGGCAGGAGCGTACTTCGCTTATGCAACCCAGACTGAACACGTACCTGGAAAGACGAACACTATTCTAAGTTTAGCGTCAATACAGCCGAACAATTCAACCCAACTTCCATATATAGATGAAGTTCAACACTCCTACAACATAGGTAACTGGAATAATCCCAACCGATGGTTCGCTACAGCTGTGGCTGTGCCTGTGCCTTGGGATATTTCAGGGAGTGGTACTATTCTTGGTTCTATAACAGGAATTGGTCTTGGTGTAGGGTTAAAGCGATTAAAAAGCAAAAAAACATTAACAATAAGTTAAGTTGGCGTTAAAAATTCAATCTATATAACAATACCTTGTCCAAATCGAAAAAACTCTTGATTTGTAGGTTGGGTTGACGTATGTTACCCAACAAATGCGTCGGGTTGCGCTGTCGCTTAACCCAACCTACAAAAAATGGACTTTTTGTCAGTTGTCAGTTGTTAGTAGGGGCGAAGCATTTGGAAGATAAA
>NZ_VIKY01000032.1:0-14819 GCF_009711925.1 Dolichospermum sp. UHCC 0352
AATTTGGTATTACCTGCTGATTCAATTAAACTGTAAGGATTGCCAATTATGCCAATTATGCCATCACTATTTGTATCTATACCAAAGTTAGTTTCTTGGGTGAAAGCATCAGCAGAATTTAATCCAAATTGTCCTTCCGAAGAAACCCAATTCCAGTTACTATCTAAACGCCAAATATGCAGATAGTTTCCAGCAACATTTTTCCAGAGAACTTGATTAACTCCATTGACGGTTTCTGCGGCTAAAGTTTGCCAACCAGCGTAGATATTTTGGTAGATTTGTTGTCCACCGTTTTTTATAGCGGTTGGGATATTTGTTCCTACTTGAGCAAAGTATTTGTTGGCTGCATCCTTGACTAATTTGGTATTACCTGCTGATTCAATTAAGCTGTAAGGATTACCAATCACACCATCACTATTTGTATCTATACCAAAGTTAGTTTCTTGGATGAAAGCTTCCGCCGAATTTAATCCAAATTGTCCTTCAGAAGAAACCCAATTCCAGTTACTATCTAAACGCCAAATATGTAAGTAATTACCAGGAATATTTTTCCAGAGAACTTGATTAGCTCCATTGACGGTTTCTGCGGCTAGAGTTTGCCAACCAGCGTAGATATTTTGGTAGATTTGTTGTCCACCGTTTTTGATAGCGGTTGGGGTATTTGTTGCCACTTGGGCAAAGTATTTGTTGGTGGCATCTTTGACTAGTTTGGTGTTTCCTGCTGATTCAATTACAGCTACTGCTAGGGTAGTGCTGGGAGTTAGTGTCAGAGTATAATTGCCCTGACTTCCAGGGGCAGCACCACTACCAGTCATCGGATTATAGTTTCGAGCCTGATCACTGTAACCATTTACCCCGATCTAATATTGACTACCAGAGGTAACTTGTACTTCTAAATAACTGCCTCTGGTATTACTATTCTCATTGTCATTGAAAGCAATTTCAGTGCCATTAGCATCAAAGAAACGTAGGAAAGTGTCAGCACTAAATTCTTCGTAGGTACTCGTGCGAATTTGGACTTTACCACTTGAATTGGCAACGAATCTATAGATGTCGATGTCAGTAGCTCCAATAACAAAGTCGTTATCGCTGCCGATATTGGCAAAAACTGGTGAGCCAATAGTTACAGGCTGGCTCTGAACCAAATCGCTATTAATAGCATCGTTTGAGAGACTTCCGATAACTTGGTTAGTGGATAGTAATCGACTTTTGAAAATGTACTGACCTGTGTCGCCAGGTGAACCACTGCCAAGCATGAAGGGATCGAAGTTGCTATTGCCATATCCTGAAACAGCAACAAAGTAATCTGTATTGGCTTGAATTTGGTATTGTAGCAGGGGATCTACACTATTGGTATCATCATTTTCAGCTAGTAATTTTCCCTGGGCATCAAAGATTGAGAGAACCGTATCAACGGGAGTGGTAAATGAAGTATTTTCGTAGGAATCAATGTCAACTTCTAAAATTCCCGCCGTAGCTGCACGAATTTTCACAAAATCTACATCAAGGTCGCCCACTTGGAAAGATTGGCCTGTTTGCGGATCGGTATCAGCGCCAATAGTTCCTGGTTGTCCGGTAACAGGCAAAGAAATATTAGAGACTGCTTGAGCAATACTGCCATTGCGGTCATTGTTAAGAAACTGGACAGTGAGATTGTATAAACCGCCAGTGCCAGCAGTAGAGCGGTTACTCAAATTTTGGGTATTGTAATTCCGATTAGCATAATCTGAAACTCCAATATAGTAAACGTCTCCTCTGCTTACACCTGCTGCAATAAAGCTATCGGTGGTGTGTCCATGATAATAGGTTCTATCAGTAGGATCTTCAAAAACTAAGTCAGGATAAAGAGAATCAGTAAATTCAGTCCACTTATCAGCATCAAAAGATAGATCATCATCGCTGATAATCAGATCACTTGTGCCTGCAAAAGATAACTGATTGCCATTGGCATCAAACAGCCGCAGGTAGGAATCTACATAACCCGTATCAAAGGGGGTATCAATATCAATGTAGAGCGTACCATTATCAGGAATAATTACCTTGAATAAATCTACATCCCCAGTACCAACAGACTGACCATAGTCAGCACCAATGAAGCCTTCTTTGAAGTCAAAAGGATCTATATCTGTTCCCAGACTAATATCAACGGCATTTTCTAGCAGTCCGTTGAAATCGGTGTTGCCAAGGCCAAACTGAATGGAATAATTCCCAGTGGCTGCGGCTACGCCACTTCCGGCTAGATTCGGATTGTAATTTCCGTTGTTGTAGCCACTAATTCCTGCATAGTAAACGCCTGGATTTAGGGAAACTTCCAGGCGAGAAAAATCTCCTGCACCCCCATCATCATCAAAGGCTAATTCTGTTCCTGATGAATTAAACAGTCGCAGTAGCGTATCAAAATCATTGGCATTGTTGGGATGAGAACCCAGTTCAATAGTCACAGTTCCGGGAACAACAACTTCAAAACGGAATATGTCTACATCTTTATTTCCAACCTGGGTTGTTCCACCATCTGTTCCAATCGAGCCAAGGAGCGCATCCACAGGAGAACCATTTAGGCCTGTTTGTACGAGATAAGCTCCGGTAATGGTTCCGTTAGGATCTCCTGCTCCACCGCCTGGTGGTGGAGGTGCAATTTGCTCAAATCGCCGTTTAATTTCGCTGATGGCGTTATAAATGTTCAGACGACGATAGGAAGTATTAGTATTGGCAACGTTATCGTTCTCGTCATCGCCATCAACAATCTGATCACCTGTCGATCGCAGAATCTCCACAATTTCAGCCGGAGTTAAAACCCTACCTCCAAATTGAACAGCGGCTTCTTGCATGAGCGCAACAGCACCCGCTACGTGAGGAGATGCCATACTAGTTCCTGGCCATCGCTCAAATCCTCCCCCTGGCACAGTGCTTCTGATCATTGCGCCTGGAGCAAAGAGTGTGTCATAGGTGTTATTCGGGTCATCTAGACGCTGACTAAATACGAGAATACGGTCAGCCCCAGGAAGTTGTTGTGCGGATTGACTACCGCCAGGAACATACTGTCCTAAAGATTGATTGTCTTGCCAGACTGCACCAACGTTGAGAGTGCTAGATATCCCTGGAAAGGATACACCAGGGATCTCTTTTTCAGCATAATCATTCCCAGCAGCACTAACAATAGTCACTCCTACATCTTCTAGCCTGTCAATAATGTCGTTTATCTCAGTGATAATACCACCTTCAGATTCGATCTGAGAGTTATTTGTCAAAAAGCTTCCTTCGCCTAAAGACATATTGACCGCAATGATATTATATTGATTGCGGTTGTTTAGAACCCATTGGAGAGCATTTTTTATGGCACTAAAAGGACCTATAGCACGTAAGCCAATCAGACCAACATCAGGTGCAACCCCAATATTTTCATCTCTAGCACCTACTGTTCCCGCTACATGAGTCCCGTGTTGACCGGAGTCATAGGCGTTGGTTCTACCTTCGACAAAATCAGCAAATGCTCTAAAATTTGGGCTAATTAAGGAATGGCTACGATCTAACCCTGTATCTATTATTGCTACTGAAAAACCACTGCCATCAATACCGGCAAATTGTGGATCGTTGCGTAACCGAGTCAGTCCAATTAAATCAAAAGCTGGGTTAACTCCTACGGTTGCTTGTTCAATCTCAATTGTCTGTGTATTCAGAGTGATAACAGCACTATCATCTTCTGCTTGTAGCTGTTGCAGTTGAGCATTGCTCAATTCTCGCCCTTGCACCAAAGCTGCAAAAATCGCCCCTTCATCTCCAGCGCTATCGGTTTGATTAATTTGAGCATCTACAAAATGCCCAATTTCCTCTAACAGGGTATCAAGCAAAGTTTCTGGTGTAGCAGTTGCGACAAAATTAGCTGATAAATAAATCTTATTATTACTACTGGCATAAGCCCCATTAGCACCACCAAGAATGTTACTATCCAGAATTTCAATTTGCGGAAGTTGACTAAAATCACCAGATTGCCACTGTAAACGGAGGATTTCCGCACCGCTACGATTGTATTGCGTACTAAAAGCGGTATCGAAAACCTGCCAGAAATTATCTAAACCGGAGAAAGTGCTGAGTTGATTATAGGTCAGCGTCAGGGCAGAATTGGGTACAGTATTCATGGATTTAATTATTGATATTAAGATGATATCTGAAGGCGATAGGATGTGTCACAACTTGTAACACTTTTTAGCTAAAGACTATACACGCACAAGTTTGACACAAATACTTACAAGTGTCAAACCTTATATCTATGCGACAAGTTAGAATATTTTTTTACTTGGTAGTCACCAATGTTAATACTACTATCAATTTTTGACAGCTTATATTCCCTTCAAATATGCAATTCAAAGGTTAGAGTATGTTTGAAAAGTATAATTTATTGCTCAGTACAAGTAACTTATTTGCTTGGCTGAACAAACCCGCCCGGAACTTAAGTTCCGGTCTAAAAGCTAAAGTACGTTAAAACGCACTCTGGTTAACTCAAAATCAAAAAATTATCCTATTCATGCCAAAGTAGTCGGTTTTAACCGACTTTAGCTTTTAGACAGGGAATTTATTCCCTGGCTTGAAGGGACTGACTTCTTCCTGTATAAGTTAATTTTGACACAGCATCTATAAAAAAATGGCAAATTAGAAAAATTAAGCTAATTTTAAATTATTTATTTCCCCAACCTTTAACAACTGTGAGTCTTGTACTATTAAATTCCAGGGATATTTTACAAACTATAGTCGTCAAATATGTACTAGATAAGTTAAAGATGGAAATAACTGACAATTGACTCTCAAAGGTTACTTCTAGCATTCTCAAAAAGATCACTGTACCTGAAGTTGAGAAAGATTTACCCCTGTTGGGTAGTTTGTGTAAGTATACAATCACTGCTGAGGCATGATATTTCATCTTGACATTTCGCAAAAATTAACCCAACTTAACTATTTAGCTGCATAGCTATTATTCTTTTTAAATTTCCATGTCAACTCTTGTTATCGTCGAATCTCCCACAAAAGCTCGTACCATTCGCAACTACCTACCAAAAGACTATGTGGTAGAAGCTTCAATGGGTCATGTCCGTGACCTTCCCCAGTCGGCCAGTGAAATTCCCGCAGCCGTCAAAGGGGAAAAATGGGCGCAGCTTGGGGTCAATGTAGAAGCCGACTTTGAACCGATTTATGTCGTTCCCAAAGACAAAAAGAAAATTGTCACTCAGCTTAAAGAAGCCCTCAAAGGTGTAACTGAACTGATTTTAGCCACAGACGAAGACCGGGAAGGGGAAAGTATTAGTTGGCATTTATACCAATTGCTCAAGCCGAAAGTGCCAACAAAGCGCATGGTCTTTCATGAAATTACCAAGGAAGCCATTCAAAAAGCTTTGAAAGACTGCCGTAATATTGATGAGCAGGTAGTTCGCGCCCAAGAAACCAGAAGAATTTTAGACCGATTAGTAGGATATACCCTATCGCCGCTACTGTGGAAAAAAATTGCCTGGGGGTTATCCGCTGGGCGAGTGCAATCTGTAGCAGTACGCTTATTAGTAATTAAAGAACGACAACGCCGGGCTTTCCATGAAGGTACATACTGGGATTTAAAAGCCAGTTTAGAACAAGAAAAAAGTCCATTTAGCGCAGTCCTGGTGACTCTTGGCGGCACGAAAGTTGCCACAGGCAGCGATTTTGACTCAACAACGGGCAGAATTACCGCCGGGCGTAATGTTGTATTACTCAACGAGGAACAAGCCGAAGCCCTAAAAGCCCGCCTAGAAGGGAAAACTTGGACAGTGGCGGATATGGAAGAACGTCCCGTCACCCGCAAACCAGCGCCACCGTTCACAACTTCCACACTGCAACAAGAATCTAACCGCAAATTGCGCCTATCGGCACGGGATACGATGCGAGTGGCTCAAAATTTGTATGAGCAAGGGTATATTACCTATATGCGGACAGATTCGGTACATTTATCCGACCAAGCGATTACCGCCGCCCGTGCTTGTGTAGAACAAAAATACGGGAAACAATATCTTAGTCCCCAACCTCGCCAATACACCACTAAATCTAAAGGCGCACAAGAAGCTCACGAAGCCATTCGTCCCGCTGGTAGTAGTTTCCGCACACCCCAAGATACTGGCTTAGGTGGCCGAGAATTTGCTGTTTATGATTTGATTTGGAAGCGCACCGTCGCCTCACAAATGGCTGATTCTCGCCAAACTCAAGTTACTGTGCAAATCCAAGTTGAAGACGCTGGTTTTCGTTCCTCTGGTAAGCGCATAGATTTTCCTGGCTATCTTCGCGCCTATGTCGAAGGTTCGGATGATCCTGAAGCCGCTTTAGAAGACCAAGAAGTAATTCTACCTGCTCTGAAAGTTGGTGATCATCCCAAATGTAATGAACTGGAAGCGGTAGGTCATGAAACCCAACCTCCCGCCCGTTACACCGAAGCAACTTTGGTGAAAACCTTAGAAAGTGAAGGTATTGGTCGTCCTAGTACCTACGCCAGTATTATTGGCACAATCATTGATAAAGATTATGCCCAATTGGTGAATAATGCCCTAATTCCCACTTTCACGGCTTTCGCTGTGACTGATTTACTGGAAAAACATTTTCCAGATATTGTTGACCCTAGTTTTACTTCTAAAATGGAGCAAACCTTGGATGAAATTTCCACGGGTGAAGCTCAATGGCTTCCCTACTTAAAGAAATTTTATCTTGGTGAACAAGGTTTAGAAACTTTGGTGAAGGAACGGGAAACCGAAATTGATGCCAGTAAAGCTAGAACTGTAGAACTAGAAAATCTAGATGCTAAAGTCCGCATTGGTAAATATGGTCCTTATATCGAAGTTACCAATGGTGAGGAAGTAATTACCGCTTCTATCCCCAAAAACCTCACCCCGGCTGACCTGAACCCCAAACAGGTGGAAATCCTCCTCAAACAAAAAATTTCCGGACCTGACCAACTCGGTCGTCACCCGGAAACTGGAGAACCAATTTATATCAAACTTGGTACTTATGGTCCCTACGTTCAATTAGGCGATAAAACTGAGGAAAATCCTAAGCCTAAACAAGCTTCTTTACTCAAAGGTGTGACACCAGAAACCGTCACTTTAGATATGGCTGTGGGTTTATTATCTCTCCCCCGTGCTTTGGGAACTCACCCCGAAACTGGTGGCAAAGTCCAAGCTAGTTTAGGAAGATTTGGCCCCTATGTTGTCCATGACCAAGGGAAGGAGGGGAAAGATTACCGTTCTCTAAAATCTACGGATGATGTCTTGACAATTTCCTTGAATCGTGCTTTAGAATTATTGGCAGAACCGAAAAAAGGACGGGCTGCTGCTAAGAGTAAGTCTAAAGAAGCTTTACGCGAGTTGGGTACGCATCCAGAAGATGATTCACCAGTCAATATTTATGATGGTCCCTATGGTCCTTACATTAAACACGGGAAAACTAATGCCAGTCTTCCTGAAGGTGAATCAGTAGAAAATATCACGCTATCTACAGCTATTGAATTACTTTCAGCCAAAGCATCTACAAAATCTCCCCGCAAAACCACTAAATCAACTGCTACTAAATCAACTACTACTAGAGGAAAAAAGAAAGACGCAGCAAGTTAGAGGTAGGGAGCAGGGAGCAGGGGAAATTTTTTCTGTTTTCTTCCTCCCAACAACCAACAACTGACAACTGTACGGGCGAAGCATTTGGAGAACTATTTTTGGCAATGACCGATAATTTATCTTGCAAATGCTTCGCCCCTACTGACAACTGACAACTGACAACTGACTCCCAAACTTCTATTCCTTATCACCAATTACCCATTACTAATTAAGGATGTGATAATCTAATAAGTAAGGGAGAACACAAAATTAGAATTTCCTAGTAGGATATATCATACTTATGGAAATGTGTCAACCTTTTTGTAGGCTAAAGGTGTGATAATACGCCAGTTTCTGCGACCCTGTTAAAAAAAATTGAGGTACTATCTCAGGAGCGGTCAGTTTAATGGATTATATAGAAAAGGTACTGGAAAAGCTGAAAGAATTAGCGCGGAAGTTAATTGATAGCCTGCTAGGTCCAGAGGCTGAACCGGAACCGGAACTGATTCCGATTCCTGTACATGAACGTTCTCGGCGACGACGCTAAAATATTGAAGGTGTGAGAGTTGAATTTGCCAGCTTTAAGTGTTCTTGTGCTGCACGGTCCAAATCTAAATTTGCTAGGACTCAGAGAACCGGGAATTTATGGTTCTTTGACTTTGGCAGAAATTAATCGCTTGTTAGAGTCTAAAGCAATGGAACTACAAGCCGAAATATTGCCCTTGCAGTCAAATCATGAAGGGGTTTTAGTAGATGCTATACACGGGGCATTAGGAAAGCATCAGGGGATTGTCATTAATGCTGGGGCTTACACTCATACTAGTGTAGCTTTGAGGGATGCGATCGCTGCCGTTAATTTACCTACTGTCGAAGTACATCTAAGTAATATTTATCGTCGGGAAGATTTCCGCCATCATTCTTATATCGCACCAGTGGTAATTGGCCAAATCAGTGGCTTTGGCGCTCAAAGTTATTTGTTAGGCTTACAAGCACTGGTGTCCCATTTAAGGCAGTAATTAGGTGACAGGTGACAGGGAAGAAGAAGTAATTACCAATTACCAATTACCAATCACCGATTAAAAATTATGCGTTATTCTCTTGTGAATCGGGTTAGGGGAACTTTTCTGGGAGCTTTCTTGGGAGAGGGTTTATCTAGCCAGAATAGTTTTAGATTGGGTAAAATTGCGGTTTTGGGGACGGAAAGTTTAATCAGTTTGGGCAGGTTAGATGTAGATGACTGGTTAAAGCGTCAAGAACAAGCAGGTATTGAATTAGAAACAAATATTAATTTCTGGGGACAAATAATTCTCGCTACATTACCAGTGGCGATTTTTTTTCATGACAATACCGATAGAATGCGAGAAAATATTTTAGCCGTGCAAAGGATATTCAATGGGCAAAATGAGCCGATGATCAGAGATGCTAGTTTAATTATAGGATATGCGATCGCTCAATCCCTGAATGAAAAACTTAACCCCCACAGCCTGATTTCGGAAACAGTGAGTTTTTTAGATAAAACATCAACTTTAATACCACAAGAATTAATAAAAGTCAATAATTTATTAAAAAAAGGGGCGGGACTAGAAACAGCACAAAGGGAATTGAGTAGTCCAGAAAAATTAATTAGCAATATTGGTTTAGCTTTTTACTGCTTTGGGAGTACATTAGAAGACTTTCCCCTGACCGTATTAAGAGCTAATCAAAATCACAATTTTGCCAATCAAAATATTACAGGTGCAATTGCTGGAGCATTATCAGGCGCGTATAACAGTACAGTTGGTATACCTGTAAATTGGCAAATTTCTCCGTCAGTCACTAACTCCCCGGCTTGGGGACTTGAGAGTTTTGCCCAAATGTTCACATTAGCCGATACAATGATGGCGGTGTGGTCTGGAGTATATGACTTGAGCGATAATTGCGGCGAATTTGTGGACACAGGATATACTATCTTTGCTGCTCCTCATATTATCCGTAGACGTTGAAATGATCTGATTCAGCAAAGGTCAAATGGGAACTGCTATCACTCCCTAACTTTTTATCCAGCTAGAGTGGCGTTCGCGGTAGCATGGCGGAGACATCAGCCATATTTGGGGTATTTCGCGGAAGGAAAGATGAAAACGCAGCGATTTTTGCAATCCTTGAGCCAGCAACTGAGGCAATGGCAGCGGCAGTATAAAGTGCTATTCCGAAAAGGAAAGTATCAGCATAAACTGCATGGGAATTTTCTAAAAAATCTACTTCTGTATTTATCAGCAAATAGTCATCAAGGAAAACAAGGCAAACAGAGACAGACACAACAATCAACTGTTAAATTAGTTAAGAAAACTCGTGGTATTGATAAATTTATTCTTCTATGGATACATCAAAAACGCTCTTCAATAATTTTGGTATTGGCAATCTTATCACTCACAAGTGTAATGGGACATGGTTTATATAACCAACCAAGAATGAAAGTTGATAATATTGCTTTACAAACATTTACTGCTCCTTTCACAGATGATGTTGAAGATCAGCAAGAAACAGAACAGAAACGAAAAGATGCTATAGATAAATCTGTGCCTGTTCTCATGATTGATAACCATATAAATGAACAAATTAATGAACAGGTGGAAAAATTTTTAGATACAACTAATGAACTTAGGGATATAGTTGACGGGTTTCCATTTTTTGATCCTGCCGTTTTATCAATTTCTATTCAACGTTATCTTAGGACTTTTCCTGAATCAGAATGGCAAAAGCTGAAAGTAACTTTAGAAAATAATAGAAAACAAAATTTAAAAAAACAAAATTCAAAATTTTTGTTGTCTCCACAAATATCATCAAATTTTCCGGTATTGCAATTGTCTAAACCTTTTCCTATTTATGGAAAGCAGAGTGATGAAGCTAGTTTTATTCAAGCATTATCAGAACTAGAAGCTTATCAATTTACTGGATCAGAATCTAATTTTTCAGCATTGATTACCAAAATCTCTCAAGTTAGACAAAAATATAATCAAGCAATTGAGAAAGCATCACAAATAGAAACTGGACAAATTAAAAATTTTTATACAGAACCTATTATTTTAGATTTAACTGATGATGATTGGTTAAAAACACAAGATGGGATTCATAAAATTGCCGAGCGAATTCTTGCCCAAGGTATATATGCTGGATTACCTAAAACTATTTTGAATAATGCAGTTAATTTGCAAGTGCAATCATCTGTACCTAGTGAAGCTGAACCCCTAGTAACAAAATTATTATTAGCCGTACTACAACCAAATCTTAAACAAGACGAAGCCCAAACAAAACAACAAGATGAACTGGTAGCTAATCAAATACAATCTGTAATGATCCGGGTGAAAAAAGCAGAGGTAATTGTTAGTAAAGGAGAAAAAATTACTAAATGGAAATTTCAGGTATTAGAACATTATCGCCTGATTGGCCGCCAAGTGAATTGGATGGGTTTAACAATTGTCGGTATGGTTGTTACTGGAGGGATTCAGATTTTTGTCTGGATAGAAAGAAAAAGTCATAACTATTTGCGACAACGCGATCGCCTATTAGTTTTACTTCTTAGCCTCAGTGTTCCTGGAGTATTGGCAATGAGTTTACCCTATACTACTTGGAGTGCTATTGGTTTATTATTAGGCAGTTTCTATGGACCAACTGTAGGGATAACAGTAGTAGGGTTATTGTCGCTGATACTCCCAATTACCACAGATACAAATATTCTGGTATTGTTGGCTGGGGCTATGGGGGGAATGTTAAGTAGTTATGTCGCTCATAGATTGCGATCGCGTGAAGAATTAGCATTATTAGGTGTTGTCTCTGCCTTAACCCAAGGTGGTGTATTCTTACTATTAAAAATCCTCACAGGTGGGGTATTTGGTTCGGGTTGGTATATCTTCCAAGAAGCAGGTTTGTTTGCTGTATCTGGCTTGTCTTGGAGTATTGTGGCTTTGGGTTTAAGTCCTTATTTAGAAACATTATTTGATGTGATTACTCCTATCCGCTTGGCAGAATTAGCTAATCCCAACCGCCCATTATTAAAGCGACTAGCTACGGAAACTCCAGGAACTTTTCAACATACTTTATTAGTGGCAACTCTAGCTGAAGCTGCGGCTAAACAATTGGGATGTAATGTAGAATTAGTTAGGGCGGGAACTCTGTATCATGATATTGGCAAAATGCACGATCCCTTGGGATTTATTGAAAATCAAATTGGCAGTCCCAATAAACATGAAACAGAAATTCAAGATCCTTGGAAAAGTGCCGAATTGATTAAAAAGCACGTGACGGAAGGGGTAGTAATGGCGAAGAAACACAGTTTACCAACGGCAATTCAGGCTTTTATTCCCGAACATCAAGGCACAATGGCGATCGCTTATTTTTATCACCAAGCCCAACAAATAGCCCAAGAAAATCCCCATATCATCGTAGATAAAGCAGATTTTTGTTATGATGGTCCTATCCCCCAATCACGGGAAACAGGAATCGTCATGTTAGCGGATTCTTGTGAAGCCGCATTACGCAGTCTTAAAGATGCAACTCCAGAAAAAGCATTGAATATGCTGAATAATATTCTCAAAGCAAAATGGCAAGATGAACAATTAATAGATTCGGGCTTGACAAGAGAAGAAATGCCAAAAATTGCCCAAATATTTGTGGATGTTTGGCAACAATTTCATCACAAACGCATTGCTTATCCTAAAGCAAAAGTTGGTAATTCGTAATTAAGATCAAGCTGCATAGAATTAGAATTTAAGAATAATCAAACGCAGATAAACGCAGATAAACGCAGATAAGGACGGATGAATCACAGCAGATTGCAGATTAATGAGGTACAGGATCTAAATTCAAAGCCAGACAGCAAGCCAGTTTTACTCCTTATTCATTCTTCCTTCTTCATTCTGACTCCTGACTCCTGACTCCTTTATTCCTGCTGTATTCATACTTAACGGTTAAACTAGAGATAGAAAAATGACAATAGGAAGATTATGATGAGCGATCGTGACTATACCTTAATTATTGACAAAAGCGGTAGTATGTCCACACCCGACCAAGCGGGTGGAAGAACTAGATGGAAGATAGCTGAAGAATCTACCATTGCTTTAGCCAGAAAGTGTGAAGAATTTGATCCTGATGGCATTACAGTTTACGTTTTTTCCGGCAGATTTAAACGTTATGAAAATGTTACTGCTGCTAAAGTTGCCCAGATATTTCAGGAAAATGATCCATCCGGTACGACTAACTTAGGAAGTGTCCTCCAAGATGCCCTAAATAACTACTTTCAGCGCAAAGCCGCTGGGACAACAAAACTTAATGGAGAAACGATTTTAGTCATTACTGACGGTGAACCAGATGATCGCAAAGCCGTATTTGAAATTATCATTCGTGCTACCCAACAAATGGAAAAAGATGAAGAATTAGGAATTTCCATGATTCAAGTCGGTTCAGATCCTCAAGCCACCAAATTTCTTAAAGCCTTAGATGATCAATTACAAAGTGTTGGTGCTAAATTCGATATTTGTGATACCGTAACTTTAGATGATTTAGAAGACATGAGTTTAGCTGATGTTTTAATGAATGCCATCACTGATTAATTAACAAAAATTCCTAATATCTGGAGAGTTTAGTCATGCTAGAAAACCGTGATTACACCTTAATTATTGATAAAAGCGGTAGCATGGCTACCCCAGATCAAAAAGGTGGTAGAACTAGATGGGCAACAGCACAAGAATCTACTTTTGCATTAGCAAGTAAATGTGAACAACTTGATCCAGATGGCATTACTATTTACTTATTTTCTGGGAAATTTAAACGTTATGAAAATGTCACATCTGCTAAAGTAACACAAATTTTTCAAGAAAATGATCCTTCAGGAACAACAGATTTAGCGGGTGTTTTGAAACACGCTACTGATGATTATCTACAACGTAAAGCCTCTAGTAAAAGTCAACCCAATGGGGAAACAATTTTAGTAGTTACTGACGGTGAACCAGATGATCGCAAAGCCGTCATGAAGGTAATTATTGAAGTTTCTCGTCGTCTGGATAGAGATGAAGAATTAGCTATTTCCTTTATTCAAGTCGGTAATGATGCTCAAGCTACCCGCTTTTTGAAAATCTTGGATGATGAATTGCAAAGTGCAGGTGCTAAGTTTGATATTTGCGACACTATCACAATGGATGATATGGAAGATATGAGTTTATCAGAAGTTCTCCTCAATGCCATTAATGACTAGCACCGCAAGGCGGAATTAAAAATTAACAATTAAAAATTAAAAAAGCTTGCTGAATATTGCTTTTGACTTTTGACTTCCGCCTTGCGGTACTATTACCGTCGTGAATTAAAAATTAAAAATGATCCCCCAATTTTCACATCAATTCATAATTTGATAAAAAAAGAAGTCGGGGATCTTATATTTTTTAGGAATTACAAATATGGATTCCATTGACAAGCTATTAGCTGAACTCAAAACTGAATATACAGAACCAAAAACCACAGCACCAGAAAATAATTTAACCCCAGTTAAATCGGTTTCACCCACAATCAAATCAGATGTATTCATAGATAAATTGTTATCAGAAGTACAAGCTGATTTGGCTGAAAATAAAACTGCATATATCCAATCCAAACCCACAGAACCACAGAATAATTTACAAACCATTCAATTTGTCCATTTACCTGATACTAAATCTGATGTATTTGTAAATAACTTATTAGCAGATGTACAAGCTGATATTTTGGCAAAAGATGCGGCGGTCGCACTGCAAAAACAAGAAGAATTAACACAGGAGAAAATTCATCAAGAAAAACTTCAAGCTAAACAAAAAGCAGCTTTAGAAAAACCTGCTAAACAATGGTTAGCTAAATTAGATCCATTATCATCAGAAGGATTATGGTTTGAAAGATTTGCTGAAAGTTATCCTCACAAATTAGCAGCCGCAATTGATTATTTACAAACTAATTCCTAAATTTCAATTTACCGCTAATTTCTGGTTTTTGCCTTCACCAAATAGAACGAAAGGCACGGAAGCCACTTGGCAATAGATGCGTGGAGGAAGTGCCAACGGCGTTCGCGGAGCGTGCCGGAGGCTCTATTTATTCGCAATCAAGATTCTCAACCATGATGCGGGTCTTCTATGTAGGGGCTGCTGAATAAACCTAGAACTGAGATATATCAAGAGTTTGAAGGTAAAAAAGGTGAATCAGGTGCAAGGAATAAGGGTTGAAATCAGC
>NZ_VIKY01000325.1:0-15332 GCF_009711925.1 Dolichospermum sp. UHCC 0352
AAGCAAGCCGTGCTGACCAGACCACCCTGAGCATAGTCGAAGGGTAGCCGTTATTTGAGTCACGACACCCCGGAATGCGTAGCCCCTTCGGGGTTCAGCAGTCGCTCATGGGGGAAACCCCCAAGACCGCGCTGCTTCACTAGTTCCCTGCTCTGTCATTTGCAATTAAACAGTTTTAAGGTCACTGAAACAGTGTTGCAAGTCTAAAAAGCTCTTATAACTGGTCGAAGCTAACATTACCCCAGAAATGGGAGGCTCTTTGGAGCAAAACATTATGCGTACAGAGTTGGAAAATTTGAATCGGTAATTGTCCCGTTGAAAGTACATCACAAAAGTACCCCGAATTTCTCAACTCCAAGGCGGTAATGAAAAAATATTCAAAGCGGTTAAAACCGCCCGTGTCGCTTTCCTCTCAGGGCTAAAGCCGCGCTCGTTTCCCACTTACCGGGTATTCTTATGAGCAAAAAATTCTCTAACCGCATTCAAGCTGGTCAAATGTTAGCTCAACATTTACAAGCATATAGTAACCTTGAGGATGTCTTGGTACTAGCTTTGCCTCGTGGTGGTGTCCCTGTAGCCTTTGAAGTTGCTAAAATTTTGAATGCGGCCATGGATGTGTGCATAGTCAGAAAACTCGGTGTACCTGGACACAAAGAACTGGCTATGGGGGCAATTGCTTCGGAAAATATTATTGTTTTCAACCGAGATATAATTGATTCCTTGGGAATAGATCAAGAAAAAATTACCCAAGTTGTTAACCAGGAATTGCGAGAATTAAAGCGCCGGAATCAGGTTTATCGCGGTGATAAACCAGCAATTAATCTGAAAAATAAAACGGTTATTGTCATAGATGATGGGATTGCTACTGGTGCAACCATGCGGGTTGCCCTCACTATTATCCACCAACAACAGCCGACAAAAATTATTGTGGCTGTTCCAGTTGCACCCCTAAATACTTGTGAAGAATTGCGTTTAGAAGTGGATGATGTAGTTTGTTTGCAATGTCCAGAAGTCATGTCTGCAATTGGTTTATGGTACGACGATTTTAGCCAAACCACAGATAACGAAGTTCGCGCACTTTTAGGAAATTAACATCTATCAAACGCTCACTCTCTAAGATTCTGCGCCTCTGCGTGTTAGCGAAGCGATGCGAAGCTTGATAAATTCTTAATTAGGGCTGGCTGAATAAACCGAAAACCTAGATAGATTAAGAGTTTCCCGGTTAAAAAAGTGAATTAGGTGCAAGGAATAAGGATTGAAACCATTAAAAACCTATCACTTTCTGAAATTTGAGACTATTCTTCTCTCCTTCTAATTCTTCCTCCTGACTCCTGACTCCTGACTCCTGACTCCTAGCCCTCACGAAAAGACTTTTTCAGCAAGCCCTAATCAGTTCCTCCCATTTTACCCCTGCCAAACTAGGCAAAACGACATCAGCAGCCCCCACCCTCTCCTGGGGTCCCAAGCCTACAGCCCACATATTTGCTGCTTTGGCAGCGATAATACCGACTGCGGCATCTTCAAATACTACACATTCATTTGGGCGAATTCCTAACTGGTTGGCAGCATGAAGAAATAAGTCTGGTGCTGGTTTGGCGGCTTGGACAGTATCACCATCAGTAATAACATCTAATTTACCACCAATCCCCAATTTTTCAATCACTAGCCGGGCATTTTTACTAGCAGAACCAATGGCGATTTTGATTCCAGCTTGACGCAATTCATCCAATAAGGCCACTGCCCCTGGTAATAAATCTGTGGGTGTAATATTGTGAATTAGTTCTACATAATAATCATTTTTTCGAGACATCATTTCCTGAATTTGCACTTCTGAATATTCTCTATTGCCAATAATCAATATCAGAGAAGCGCGACGAGATACACCCCGCAAGGCTTCATTCATTTCTCGATTAAAAGGTAAACCCTCTTCATTTGCTAACTTTTGCCAAGCTTGATAATGATATTCTGCGGTATTAGTCAATACGCCATCTAAGTCAAAAATCACGCCCTGAATGTTAGGCTTTCTCGTTTTTGGTAATTCCTGACGCAAATCGAATTCGTGCCATTTACCATGCCACTGTAACTTAAATTTCAGTCTTGTCCAAGTTGGGGGTAAGTGAGGATGGGCTACGGGGACATTTTCCCGAAATTGGATACCGCCAAAACCGAATATTACAGCTTGCCAAATGCCTCCAGCACTAGCACCATGTATCCCATCTTGGGTATTTCCGCGTTTATCTTCTAAATCTACCATTGCCGCCTGCATAAAGTATTCGTAAGCCTCCTGTGATTTGCCCAAATCTGCGGCTAAAATGGCGTGAATAGCCGGACCCAAGGAAGAACCATAACTAATATCTGTGCGGGGGGCGTAATAGTCCCAATTTACCTGTAATGTTTGCTGATTATAGGGAAAATCGGCAGATTCCCGCATCAAATATAGAAGCATTAATACATCTGGTTGTTTAATGACTTGTCCTTTGTTGGTTTCTTCCATGCCCAAAATAATTTGGATTGATTTTTCTCGCGGTTCGTATTTGGCTAAGTTAATATCATCTAGTTGGAAAAACCCCTCACATTGCTCAATTAGTCCGGTTTCTGGGTTGTGGATAATGAGCATTTTAGCGATAATTTCTGTCCAATGATTGAGGACTTCGGAGGTAATTTGTAATTTATGTTCAAGTTTTATGGCTACTTCTGGAAAGGTGGAATGCAGCCAGTTATAGATGATTAAGGCTTTTTCTAAATGCCATTGTACCATCCGATTTGTCAAGCAGTTGTTATGAACTAATTCGTGATATTCATCTGCACCAATAACTCCGCGAATTTCATAACATTCTAATTGGGGATTAAATTCAACTCGACTACTCCAAAAAATTGCGGTATCTAAAATAATTTCTGCACCATAATCTCGCATCCATTCATCATCTTCTGTAACTTGCCAATAATACCAAATGGCGTAAGTAATATCCGCACTAATATGAATTTCTCGATCACGACACCATATACGAATATCTTCGGCATAAAAATCACTCCGTAGTGACCAGCGTGGTGTCGCTTCATCCCCTGTCACCGCACTTTCCCAGGCAAACATCGCCCCCTGATAGCCATAATGTGCCGCTTTGCGTCGCGCCCCTGGTAAGGTGTGATAACGGTAACTGAGCAAATTCCGGGCTAAATTTGGTTGGGTAAAGGTAAAAAATGGCAGAATAAAAATTTCCGTATCCCAAAAGATATGTCCGTGATAACCAAAGCCAGATAGGGTTTTCGCAGGGATACTTATGTGATTATTGTTTCTAAGTGCAGCAATTAGTAACTGAAACAGATTGTAACGCACTGCAAAAGCTGCTGTGATATCTCCTTCAATGATAATATCACTTTGTTGCCAAACTTGCTCCCAGGCTTGGGCATGGGCATCAATTAAGATTATATAATCTGGTATATTTACGAGCTTTTCTTTAGCGGCTATAACTGGTTCTGCAATTTCGTTAGATGTAAAAATACTGACAATCTTTACTATGGTGATTGTCTGTTGGATTTGACCGGCAACGGTTGCATTTAAGCTGGGATAACCAGGTGTGGTATTAATTTGTAAGTCTATGTCAGTTCCCGAAATAGTTATTTTTGCCGCTATACCGACATCTATGCGGCTGTTGCGAGTGCGACTATGTAACCAGAATCCTTGTGTGATTTTACCTTGATCTAATCCTTCCCAATGGTTGAATCCTTGATTTTCCGAGTAACTGTTAATACTGGCTTGAATTTCAATTAAACCATCAAAATTTACTGGTGTTAGTTGGCAACGTTGCCCGACTATATGCTGATCTGCTAAACTGGCAAAGCGTTCAAAATGGATATCTATTGCTTTACCATTGGGACTACACCAACGTAAACACCGGCTGAGAATGCCATGATGTAAGTCTAGTTTCCGGTTATATTTTAATATTGTACCTTGATCAAGGCGAAAGCGTTCTCCCTCAATAATAACTGTCAATGGTAGCCAATCTGGACAGTTTACAAGTTCGGTATAAACTACGGGAACATCATCATAAACACCGTTAATAAATGTTGCTGATAATGCGCGGGGATAGCCTTCTTCAAATGTTCCTCTTGTCCCTAAATAGCCATTACCAATGGTGAAAATAGTTTCTCGGCTATGCAAGTATTCAGGATTAAACTTGGTTTCATTTAATATCCAGTCTGTATAGATAAGGTTGCGAAAATGGTCTTTTTTATCCATGATAATAGATTAGGTATAAAGAATTTAAATTTATGTTTCGCGCAAAGATACAAAGGAGCAAAGACGCAAAGTTTAAGATGAAGCAGGTTTTAATTATGATTTCTGATTTTGCTTAGATGTTCTGATAAAATATGGTCAGCTATAGGTTTATAAAGAAGATGAAATAAACTTTCCATGTAACGATCTCTGGCTTCGTTATCTTCGGGATAGATGAAGTTCCAAAAGCTAAACATTTTCGTTAATAACAGGAGTTGATTTGTGTGGGAATTCCAGTTATATTTATGGCGAATGCGTTCAATCATCCATTGAGAATTTTCTAGCCAATGTTCTGGATAATTTTCACATTTTTCTAAGAAGTTGATAATTGTTTTGGCTGTTCCTGCTAAGTCTGTGGGGTTGAGGTTAAATCCTTGATCATGGTTTTCAATAATTTCTAATGAACCACCAAATTGAGTTGTAAAAGTTGGTAATCCAGAAATCATTGCTTCTAAAATACTTCTGCTAAAGGATTCATAAAGGGCAAAGTGAATATAAATCCCTTGAAAATCGGCAATTACACGATAGGTTTCAGCAATATCGCGGAGAGGAAGACGCATTCCCAACCAGCGGATTTTATGGTGAAGATGATATTGATCAATAATCGCATGAATTTTTGCTATTTCTTGAATTTCTTCGGAGTTTGTTCCTAAGTCTGGATGAAGTTTACTGGTTAATAAAATTAGGTTACTATGTTTTTGTAATTCTTCACTTTTACCGAAACATTCAACTAAACCTGTGAGGTTTTTAATTGAGGTAATGGGACTAACGGAAAAGATCGGTTTTTTATGAGGATGATCTAATTTACCGAGAATTTCTGGGTGTTCTTGATGGAAAATTAGGTCTTGGATATGTTGACGACGGTGGGATTCTCTATTTGTTGTTTGGTTGTAGGGAAAAAATATATTTTCACTGACTCCTGGTAATACCACATTGAATTTAGGGCTAAATAAATCAATGCCATCAATTACATGATATAAGTTGGGCATGGTGAAACATTTATAAGATTCATATTGTCCCATTGTATCTGGTGTACCTACAATTTCTTGATAGGATGATGTGATAATAAAATCTGCGGCATTCATACTGATTAAATCAGCGGTAAATTGGGCAGAAAAGTGATATTGTGCTTCTAAATCTTGCCAATATAAGTTACTAAATAGATATTTAGGTTTTTCGAGGGAATGGGCAATATTACATTGGGTAACTTTCATTTTTCGGGAGAGAATAAAAGCAACTAAGTTCCCGTCACTGTAGTTACCAATAATTAGATTGGGCTTTCCTTGGAATTGTTTTAAAAGTTCTGCTTCGGCATCAAGAGCAAATTTTTCTAAATAAGGCCAAATTTCAAATTTAGAAATCCAGTTGTTGGTAATTTCCGGTCGAGATTCTGCAAAAGGAACGCGCAAAATCCAAGCATTTTCTGTACCATCAACTTTTTCTAATGGTAAGTTACAAAATGTGCCTTCACAATTGGGAATCAGTCGAGTTAATATAATGATATGGGGTTTAATTCCTAATGTATCTAAACCTGCAAGTTTAATTTCTGCCCGCATTTTATTTTCTAAACTGCGGGCTTGTTCTAAAACATAAATAACTTGTCCTAATGTTTCATCTCTGCCTAAAACATCTTCTTGTGCAACCCAACCATGGATGGAAATAAGGACGACGCGGAAAACTGCACAAATGCGAGAAACAAAGGTTTCTAAAATTGCAGGTTCGGGATTATCCATGAGTCTTTCCAGCAGTTCTAAGGTTTCTCTGACTCTGGCTGCATTATTACCCCAACCTGGTTCTAAACCGAGTTCTTGAAGATGAAATTTAAATTTTATATATGGTGTCTGGGGGGATAAATGACTCACAAATTCTAACGCTAGTTTGATTTGCTTTGTTAGTTGCAAACCTGAATGAATATGATTACTAATTAATAATTTGATGCCGTTATATTCTAATCTTTTTAATGATTGAAATAATGCGTCAATCCAATATTCAGGATCTGTCAATGCTTGATTACAAAAATAATGATTAAGAACGGTTAAACCTTGGCCAATATTTCTGGAATCATCAATTCTTGGTGCTGCTGAATAAAAGGGATGGAGATCAATTTCTAAAATGTGCGGTTGATAACGCTTTACTAAGCGATCGCTCACATCTAATAATGCTTTCGGTGTCATTAACTCAAACTTAGTCAAGTCCGCGCTTAATAACCATACTTCTTGACTCGCAATCTTTGGTCTAACTACAAACCAAGTATTTTCACCATCTAAAATTATTTCATGGGTGTATTGAATGAATGTCCCTAAAGAGGAAGAGTGATAAAAATAAGCGGGTTTTGGGAATTGGTGACAATAATCTGCAAAAGCTTGTAAAATCTCATTTCTTAAAAAGTAACGTTTATGATCCTTGCCTAATTCTAAGATAAAGTCACCTAAAACATTTTTTTCATCACTGTTAACAATAGTTTGCACTAATTTATACATTGTACATTACCAAACTCTAGCTAAAGTTAGGATTATTGAGATACTATTTCAGGTTAATAGTAAATAAGTTACTCAATTATTTACTTCTAGCTAAAGGATGAACCCTTACCTCCTCTTATAGATAGAGAAGTATCTATTAGTTAGATGACAGGGAATAGATAAAATTTTAGCAATCACTAATTTCAACTCAATAACTACCAATTTGGCTTTGTTGCTATTAATTACCATTTTGTAAACTTTACTTGTGCCACTTTTATAAGAGTCCATTGCAGCAAGAATTAAATATTACATCTATAAATATTACTCAATTCGTCAAAACCTGAATACTCATATCCTCAACAACTTTAAGACGTTGAGCATTTCGTGATGAAGTGTAACTAATTTAGCCAGAAAATTGAAAATAGCCAAAAATAAATTTATATCTTTATGCCATTTACAGTTTTGTAAATCTCCCTTGTGACAGTATCTAAATAGTCATACAACATTGAAGTATTTCTTATTTCCAATTTTGTAAATCTCCCTTGTGACAGTATTTAAATAGTCATGCAACATTCGAGTACATTTTATCTAGATTTTTGTAAATCCCCCTTGTGACAGTATTTAAATAGTCATTTAATACGCAATTTAGAACTGACATTTTCTGTACTATTTAGAGTAACAAATTGCCAATTTGGCGTACCAGACAGGGAAAACATAGTATTCTGCATATAATAGTGTCACAAGGAGTATTTACAAAACTGAAGCCAGGAAAAATTTCAATGTTGTATGACTATTTAAATAGTGTCATAATCCAAATATCTGTATTTCCTATTTTTTACCAAACAATCAAGTTGGACAGGAAATGCTAGGAATTTGCCTATATTTTTTACTAACACAAGGGTAATGTGGTTAGTAATTTTCCAGTCTTTACAATCAAAAATTTCAGAACTTAATCTATTTAGATCATCAATTGCCAATGATACACCCCTAATTAAATGGATAACACTGCTCACTAAACCTCACAGAAAATTCATAAAGTTCTCTGATAACCACAAATAATGTTGATATTTAATCGGTAAGTTATCGCTATACTCGGACTTAGATATCGAAGTTATTTACCAAGAGAATTAAATCCTTTACATATCACGGGCAGATAATCCTGTTACCTCAAATATCCCATTGGTTTTTTTCTATAATTCAGAATTTAGGAGTTCAGTAATCAGGAGTTAAAAGGCTTGACTAAAAAGATTTTCTGTTCTGAATTCTGACAACTTATCAACTTTCAATCCTACAAGATTAGATCAGGGTTAGTTATGAATTATCAAGCTTCTTCTTCTCAGAACGATTTTCATAGTGCCATCGCTCCCGAACAGTTCAATCGTATCATTGAAGCTATTGCTGATGGACGGTATTCTTGGGCTTGTGTGCTGATTTTACGTTGTATTGATTACAATCCAATTCACTATATTCCCCAGCGGACTTACAGCCGATTGATTAAAGAAAACCGTCAAGATCCTGGAACAGCTAGTAAACCAAAAACAGATATTTAAGTCTTTTGTGAATAGTCTTAACTACAGAGATTTATCTCAATTACTACGCCAAAAGTTAGAGGAACTTAGCAGAAAATTATTCCTTAAAACCAATAATTTGGGATTTTGTTCTCATCTAGCCCCCATACTAAATTTAGTACGGGGGGATTTTCTATGAACTATCCTATAATTATGATTTTAGTAGATGGAAATTTCTGCTGATTTTTCAGTTGAATGTAAAAACTAGGGAATTTGGGGCTAGGAAAACACCAATTACCCGAAATTTAGTAGTTCTTCAAGGTAAAGGAAGGTCAGTAACCCAGCCCTAAAGGGACTGGGCTTGCAAGAGTAATCAAGCAAGCCGTACTGACCAGACCACCCTGAGTTTACTCTCATGGTAGCCGTTATTTGAGTCACGACACCCTGGAATGCGTAGCTAGTTCCCTGCTCTGTCGCTGGCAATTAAACAGTTTTAAGGTCACTGAAACAGTGTTGCCAGCCTAACAAGCTCTTATAACAGGTCGAAGCTAACATTACCCCGCAAGGGAGTTGGTTTCCAGGTTCCAATCAAAAATCTGGTTTCAATTTTAAGATTCACAGCGGTTAAAACCGCTCGTGCCGTTTCCCTCTCAGGGCTAAAGCCACTGAGTTTCCCACTTACCGGGTATTCTTATGAAGATGAGAACCTTTGCAACTATAGATGGTAATGAAGCTGTGGCTAAAGTCGTTTACCAACTAAACGAAGTTATTGCCATTTACCCAATTACCCCATCTTCACCGATGGCGGAATGGTCTGATACTTGGATGAGTGAGGGAAAACCGAACATCTGGGGAACAGTTCCTGCGGTGGTACAGTTGCAGAGTGAAGGGGGGGTTGCGGGTGCTGTACATGGGGCTTTACAAACGGGTTCACTGACAACCACATTTACAGCATCTCAGGGGTTAATGTTGATGCTACCAAATATGTACAAAATTGCCGGTGAACTTACACCTACAGTATTTCATATTGCGGCGCGATCGCTTGCAGCCCAAGCCCTTTCCATTTTCGGAGATCATAGTGATGTCATGGCCTCAAGAACTACAGGTTTTGCCATGTTATGCGCTGCTTCTGTGCAAGAAGCCCATGATTTTGCCCTAATTTCCACAAAAGCAACTTTATCATCTCGCATACCTTACTTACACTTTTTTGATGGTTTTCGCACTTCCCACGAAGTCAATAAAGTAGAAATATTAACAACTCCAGACTTACAAAAATTTATTCCTTTAGACTTAGTAATTGCCCATCGTTTACGGGCTTTAACACCTGATAACCCGGTATTACGAGGAACGGCGCAAAACCCTGATGTTTATTTTCAAGCTAGAGAAACAGTAAACTCTTTTTATCTCGCTTGTCCAGATATTACTCAACAGGTAATGGATGAATTTGCCGCAATGACGGGGAGACAATATCAACTATTTGATTATCATGGACATTTAGAAGCAGAAAAAATAATTATTCTCATGGGTTCTGGTTGCGAAACAGTTCATGAAACCGTAGATTATCTCAATCAACAAGGTGAAAAAGTGGGAATTATCAAAGTTAGATTATATCGTCCCTTTGATACCCAAAGATTTATTAATTCTCTCCCCCAAACTACCTCCAAAATTGCCGTTTTAGATAGAACGAAAGAACCAGGGGCAATTGGTGAACCTTTATATATAGATGTAGTTACAGCTTTGGCAGAAAACCAACTTCACAAAATTAAAGTTGTGGGAGGTAGATATGGTTTATCATCTAAAGAATTTACACCAGCAATGGTAAAAGCGGTATTTGATAATTTAGATGTGGAGAAACCAAAAAATCATTTTACTGTGGGGATTAATGATGATGTTACTCATAACAGTTTAACATATAATCCCGAATTTAATATAGAAGCTGACAATATAGTTAGGGCAATTTTCTACGGTTTGGGTGCAGATGGTACAGTAGGGGCAAATAAAAATTCTATCAAAATCATTGGAGAAGAAACAGATAATTTTGCCCAAGGTTATTTTGTTTATGATTCTAAAAAATCTGGTTCAGTTACCGTCTCTCATTTGCGTTTTGGTTCTCAACCAATTCATTCTACTTATTTAATCACTAAAGCTAATTTTGTCGCTTGTCATCAATGGGACTTTGTAGAAAAATTTCCCATATTGAAAGATATTATTCCTGGTGGCACTTTTTTACTAAATTCACATTATCATAAAGATGAAATTTGGAATAAATTACCTGCTGCAATGCAAACAGAGATAATTAACAAAAATATCAAATTCTATGTCATTAATGCCTACAAAGTCGCCCGTGAAGCGGGAATGGGTGGACATATTAACACCGTTATGCAGGTTTGTTTCTTTGCCATTTCCGGTGTTTTACCAAGAGAAGAAGCTATAGATCAAATTAAAAAGTCTATTCGTCAAGCCTACGGTAAAAAAGGCGAAGAAATCGTGCAAATGAATATCCAAGCAGTTGATAAAACCTTGGAAAATCTCTATGAAATTAGGGAACGGGGAACGGGGAACACTTCGACAAGCTCAGTGCATCGCAGGGAACAAGAAAATATAAGAATGTCCTCAATCCCCGATACTGCACCTGCATTTGTCCGCAATGTATTAGGGAAAATGATAGTCCGTGAAGGTGATGATTTACCTGTGAGTGCATTACCTGTAGATGGTACATATCCCACAGGAACATCTAAATGGGAAAAACGCAATATTGCTGAAGAAATTCCGGTTTGGGATGCTGACGTTTGTATTCAATGTGGTAAATGTGTGATGGTGTGTCCTCATAGTGTCATTCGCGCTAAAGTATATGCACCAGAAGAATTAGAAAATGCCCCCGCAACTTTTAAAAGTGCAAATGCCAAAGAACATGATTGGCATGATTTAAAGTTTACCATTCAAGTAGCAGCAGAAGATTGTACAGGTTGCGGTATTTGTGTTGATGTTTGTCCCGCAAAAAATAAAGCCGAACCGCGCAAAAAAGCCATTAATATGGCAGCACAAAAACCATTGCGAGAACAAGAACGAGAAAATTGGGATTTCTTCTTAAATCTCCCTAACCCAGATAGACGGAATTTAAAGTTAAATCATATTAATCAACAACAAATGCAAGAACCGTTGTTTGAGTTTTCTGGTGCTTGTGCTGGATGTGGAGAAACACCTTATATTAAATTAGTAACACAATTATTTGGCGATCGCATGATCGTCGCCAACGCCACCGGTTGTTCATCTATCTATGGTGGTAACTTACCCACCACACCTTGGGCAAAAAACGCCGCAGGTAGGGGGCCAGCATGGTCTAACAGTCTATTTGAAGATAACGCCGAATTTGGCTTAGGTTTCCGCGTTTCCATAGATAAACAAGCGGAATTTGCAGCTTATTTACTCCAACAACTTGCACCCCAAATAGGTGAAACTCTAGTTACAGATATTCTCACCGCAGAACAAAAAGACGAATCGGATATTTACTCTCAACGAGAACGAATTGCTATTCTCAAAGGAAAATTAAAAGAAATTATCACCGCAGATGAACACAGATTAACGCAGATGAAAGAGGATTCTATCAGCGTTTATCTGCGTTTATCTGCGTTCAAAAATCTTCAATCCCTCGTTGATTATTTAGTGAAAAAAAGTGTTTGGATCATTGGTGGTGACGGTTGGGCTTATGATATTGGTTATGGTGGATTAGATCATGTAATTGCTAGTGGACGCAACGTTAATATTCTCGTATTAGACACAGAAGTTTATTCTAATACTGGTGGTCAAATGTCCAAATCTACCCCTAAAGGTGCAGTGGCAAAATTTGCCGCAGGTGGTAAACCTACAACTAAGAAAGATTTGGGTTTAATTGCCATGACCTACGGTAATGTTTATGTTGCTAGTGTAGCAATGGGCGCAAAAGATGAACAAACCCTGAAAACTTTCTTAGAAGCCGAAGCTTACGAAGGTCCATCATTAATTATTGCCTACAGTCATTGTATTGCTCACGGTATCAACATGAGTACAGCCATGCAAAATCAAAAAGCTGCTGTAGACTCTGGACGCTGGTTATTATATCGCTATCACCCCGACCGCATTAAACAGGGAGAAAACCCCTTACAACTCGATTCTCGCACCCCTCACATACCAATAGAAAATTCCATGTACATGGAGAACCGTTTCAAAATGTTAACTAAAATTAACTCAGAAACAGCAAAAGAACTCCTCAAAGAATCCCAAGCAGATGTTAATACCCGTTGGCAAATGTATCAATATTTAGCTGCAAGAAAATTAAAATAGCTTTGAGTCAGTTGTTAGTAGGGGCGAAGCATTTGGAAGATAAATTATCGGTCATTGCCAAAAATAGTTCTCCAAATGCTTCGCCCGTACAGTTGTTAGTTTTTAATTACCAAATTTATGAACTTAACTACCACATATTTAGGTTTAGAATTAAAATCTCCCTTAGTTCCCTCCGCTTCTCCACTTTCAGAAGACATTGATAATATTAAATTAATGGAAGATGCAGGTGCGGGTGCTGTTGTTATGCACTCGCTATTTGAAGAACAATTAACTTTAGAAGAATCCGCACTTGATCATCATTTAAGCCATGGTACAGAAAGTTTTGCAGAAGCTTTAACCTATTTCCCAAATATTGCTAAATTCCGAGTCGGACCAGAAGAATATCTAGACCATATTCGCAAAGCTAAGGAAAAAGTTGATATTCCCATTATTGCCAGTTTGAATGGTTGTTCCGTCGGTGGTTGGACTAAATATGGTAAACTCATCCAAGAAGCAGGAGCATCAGCACTAGAATTAAATATTTACTATGTTCCTACTAACCCAGATTTAAGTAGTCACGATATCGAGCAAAATTATCTTGATATTCTCACATCTGTTAAAGCCGCCGTCACTATTCCTGTAGCCGTAAAACTCAGTCCTTACTTTACTAATACTGCAAATATCGCCAAACGTTTAGATCATGCCGGGGCTGATGGATTAGTATTATTTAATCGGTTTTATCAACCAGATATTAATTTAGAAAATTTAGAAGTCGAACCTCATGTACTTTTAAGTACCCCCCAAGCCATGCGTTTACCCCTGCGCTGGATAGCCATTCTCTATGGTCATATTCAGGGTAGTTTGGCTGCAACTAGCGGTATTCATAATGCCTATGATGTGATTAAAATGTTGATGGTGGGAGCAAATATAACTATGTTGTGTTCTGTATTATTAAGAGAGGGAATTGCTCATATTCAGTGTTTAGAAAAAGACCTACGGGAATGGATGAAAATACATGAATATGAATCTGTCAAGCAAATGCAAGGTACCATGAGCCAGTTAAAATGTCCTAATCCTAGTGCTTTTGAACGCGCTCAATATATGAAGGCTTTGCAAACCTATAATCCAGATTCGGGTAGAGTTTATACAAAAAGTTAGGTAATAGGTAATAACTAACAACTAACAACTGTACGGGCGAAGCATTTGGAGAACTATTTTTGGCAATGACCGATAATTTATCTTGCAAATGCTTCGCCCCTACTGACAACTAACAACTGACAAACAATGAAAAAACGTATTGGTATTCTTACCAGTGGTGGTGACTGTCCTGGTCTAAATTGTGTGATTCGCGCTGTTGTGAGTCATGCCACACGGACTTTTGATTGGGAAGTAGTGGGGATTCCTTACGCTACCCAAGGGTTGCTAGAACGGAAAACGGTGCCGTTAAGTATACATGGTTGGGATTTACGCGGGATTGACCCTTTACTAAATATGGGGGGAACAATTTTAGGTAGTATTAATAAAGGAGATACTTTAGCCCATGCTGATGAAATATTAGCCGGTTATAAAGCGATCGCTCTAAATGCTTTAATTATTGTCGGTGGAGATGGTAGTTTAAATATTATTCATCAATTAGCCGTTTTAGGTAATTGGAATTTAATTGCTATCCCCAAAACTATTGATCATGATGTCGCTTTTACAGAACGTTCAATCGGCTTTGATACGGCAATTAATACAATTGTTGATGCTATTAATCGTCTGATCTTTACTGCTGCTAGTCATGACCGAGTGATGATTATCGAAGTTATGGGACGCAGCTCCGGACATTTAGCTTTACACTCAGGAATTGCCGGCGGTGCTGATGTGATTTTAATTCCCGAAGTCCCCTATACTATTCAAGGAATATGTCATCATCTGACCGAATTACGCGATTGTTGGCAAAAAAAATTTGCTATTATTGTGGTTGCTGAAGGGATATCTGTTTGTGCAGAAGATGCCGATAATCCTTCTATTTGTACTACTGCTATTGATAGTGAGCGAAGCCGAACTAAATGTGGTCAAGGTCAATATATTGCCGAAAAAATTGCTAATTGTAGTAATCACCTGATTGATACCAGAGTTTCTGTATTAGGACATATTCAGCGTGGTGGTATCCCCTCAGCTTTAGACCGTCTCACAGCTACTATGTTTGGTAAAGTTGCAGTTGATTTAATTGCCCAAAATCAATATGATCAAATGTTAGCTTGGCAAAATGGCAAAGTTGTCACTTTCCCCATTCAAGATGTGATAGATAATAATCCCTCTCTTGTTAATCCTCAAGGTGATTTAGTCCAAACCGCTCGGTCTTTAGGTATATATATTGGTGAATAAAGTAAGAGGCAATAGGTAATAGGTAATACCTACTCCCCCTGCCTCCTGCCCCCCTTACGTATTACTCAGCTTCAGCGAGCGCTTCTAGATGAAAAGCTACATTTTTAAGCGCCATTTCAATTTCGTTACTATAAGAAAGACTTCTCCATCTTGGGGCTGTGGCATGATCCAAGGCAGTTGTATCCAAGTATTCTGCAAAAACTATCAGTTTTTCGGGGTCTGTTGCGGCTGTTGCCAACTTTTCTAAAAACTCTTGAGGTGTCATAAAATTTGCCAAAAAAAAGTAAAAGTCTCATCAATCGGTCAATTCTATGAGCATAAGTGCTGTAATCCCCAAAAATCTGTTCAAAATATTCAAAAATGAATAATTGACAACCGACGTACGGGCGAAGCATTTGGAGAACTATTTTTGGCAATGACTGA
>NZ_VIKY01000326.1:0-8731 GCF_009711925.1 Dolichospermum sp. UHCC 0352
TCTCCAAATGCTTCGCCCGTACAGTTGTTAGTTGTTAGTTGTTAGTTACGTTAGATTAAATCTAGGCAACTTGACTATATATAGTTGAATAGTCTATTTTTAGTGAAAAAAGTAGAAATTTATGACTTTTGATTACGACCTGTTTGTGATTGGTGCTGGTTCTGGGGGTTTGGCTGCTTCTAAACGGGCGGCTAGTTATGGTGCAAAAGTGGCGATCGCCGAATATGATTTAGTTGGTGGTACTTGCGTAATTCGCGGTTGTGTCCCCAAAAAACTCATGGTTTATGGTTCTCACTTTCGGGCTCAATTCCAAGAAGCCGCAGGTTATGGTTGGACAGTGGGAGACGTAAAATTTGACTGGGAACATTTTATTACATCCATAGATAACGAAGTTAACAGACTTTCCAAACTTCACATCAGCTTTTTAGAAAAAGCCGGAGTAGAACTAATTTCCGGTCGTGCTAGTTTTGTAGACCCCCACACAGTCGAAGTGAATGGTAAACAATATACAGCCGCGAAAATTTTAATTGCTGTCGGTGGTCGTCCCATTAAACCAGAGATTCCAGGTATAGAACACGGTATTACCTCCAATGAAATCTTTCACCTGAAAACCCAACCCAAACATATCGCTATCATTGGTTCTGGTTATATTGGTAGTGAATTTGCTTGTATCATGGGCGGTTTAGGTTCAGAAGTCACGCAAATTATCCGCAAAGAGCAAATTTTGAACGGTTTTGACCAAGATATCCGCACCAGTATCCAAGAAGGAATGACGAATCATGGTATTCGTATTATCCAAAATACTGAAGTGACAGCAATAGAAAAAGTAGACGCAGGACTGAAATTAACCTTATCGGGAGAAAATCAAGAACCCATTATTGCTGATGTATTTTTAGTAGCCACCGGTCGCAGTCCCAACATAGAGGGGTTAGGCTTAGAAAATGCCCAACTTGACTGTGTTCCCAGTTCTGAAGAAGAACCAGGATACAGCACCTCAAATGCAATTTCCGTCAATGAATATAGTCAAACTTGCCAACCCCATATTTATGCTGTTGGTGATGTCACAGACCGCTTAAATTTAACACCCGTGGCTATTGGTGAAGGACGTGCTTTTGCTGACAGCGAATTTGGCAACAATCGTCGCGAATTCAGTCACGAAACCGTTGCTACAGCCGTATTTACCACCCCAGAAGCGGCTACAGTGGGTTTGACAGAAGCCCAAGCTAGGGACAAATTCGGTGATGATAATATCAAAATTTATCGAACTAGCTTCCGCCCCATGTACTACACTTTACCGGGTAAGCAAGAAAAAACCATGATGAAGTTGATAGTAGATACTAACACTGATAAGATTTTAGGCGCTCACATGGTGGGAGATAGTGCCGCAGAAATTATTCAAGGTGTCGCTATTGCTGTGAAAATGGGGGCAACCAAAGCTGATTTTGATGCCACTGTAGGTATTCATCCCTCAGCAGCAGAGGAATTTGTCACCATGCGATAATTGTATTTGGTAGGGGTTTAGCAGTGCTAAACCCCTAAAATTGTGATAGGTTTAGTTTGCATATATTTCATCAAAGTGAATGATCAAGTTTATAGACTTATTTAGTGGTACAGGTGGATTTAGATTAGCAATTGAAAGGATTTGTCATAATTATAAAATTCCATGCCAATGTGTTTTTTCTAGTGACATTGATATAAATGCCCAAAAAATATATTTAGAAAATTTTGGAGAAACACCCATAGGAGATATTACAAAAATTGATGAAAATGATATTCCTGACCATGATATACTATTAGGTGGTTTTCCTTGTCAACCTTTTAGCATTTGTGGAGAACTGAAAGGATTTGAAGATACTAGAGGAACATTATTTTTTGATATTGCCAGAATTATTAAAAATAAACAACCTTCAGCTTTTATATTAGAAAATGTCAAACAACTAAAAGGACATCAACAAGGGCAAACATTACAAATAATTATTAATACATTAAAAGATTTAGGATATTATACAGATTATCAAATTCTTAATGCTGTTAATTTTGGTTTACCGCAAAAACGAGAAAGGATTTTGATAGTCGGGTTAAAAAATCAAACTCATCATCATAATTTTAATTGGCCATTAATCAAAATGCCTATGCAGCCTTTATCAGAAATATTAGAAAAGCCTGTTTCTGACTTTTATTACGCATCTGAAAAAATTCGCCAAAATCGTTTAGAAAAAGTCAAGCTTAATCAAAAATATGATCAACCAACAATATGGCATGAAAATAAATCTGGTAATATCAGTGTATATCCTTATTCCTGTGCATTGAGAGCAGGAGCATCTTATAATTATTTATTAGTCAATGGAGAAAGAAGATTAACAGAAAGAGAAATGTTAAGATTGCAAGGTTTTCCAGAATCTTATAAAATAGTAGGAAGTTATCAAACCATGCGAAAATTAACTGGTAATGCCATCGCTATTCCTTGTGTTGCTACTGTGATTGATTCTGTAATTAATGCAATATTAGTAAATCTGAATGTTAAAAAAATTTCTCGTTCCTCGTTCCCATACTCTGTATGGGAATGAATTATAGAAGGCTCTGCCTTCATTTTCCATAACAGTAGAGGCAGAGCCTCTGTGATAGTATTCCCAGTCAGAGACTGGGAACAAGGTATATAATCACCAATCACCAATCACCAATAACAAATGCTTAAATTTATCCGTTCCGATTTATCCAAACTTAACGCTTATAAAGCTCATCCTGGTAGTGATAATGCCGAACCAGTCGCTATTCAATTTGACCGATTAGATACTAATGAAAGTCCCTTAGATTTACCACCAGAAATCAAAGAAAAATTAGCTTGGACTTATGAAAAACTTATTGAAACTAATCGTTATCCTGATGGTGGCCATGAAACTTTAAAAAATGCCATTTCCCAATATGTCAACGAATCGGCAAATCTGGCAAATTCAACTTTCACCGCTGATAATATTTCCGTTGGTAATGGTTCAGATGAATTAATTAGATCCCTATTAATTGCCACCTGTTTAGGAGGAGAAGGTGCTATATTAGTTGCCAATCCTACCTTTTCCATGTATGGAATTTTGGCGCAGACTTTGGGCATTCCTGTGGTTACAGTCGGGAGAAATCAAAGCAATTTTGAAACTGATTTAGAAGCAGCTAAATCTGCCATTGCCCAAACACAAAATCCCCCTATTCGCGTCGTTTTTGTCGTTCACCCCAATTCCCCCACAGCTAATTGTTTAACAACAGCAGAAATAGAATGGTTAAAAAGTTTACCAGAAGAAATTTTAGTAGTTATTGATGAAGCTTACTTTGAATTTAGTCAAACTACTTTAGCTGCGGAATTATTACAACATCCTAATTGGATAATATTACGGACTTTTTCCAAAGCCTTTCGTCTTGCCGCCATGCGTGTAGGTTATTGTATCGCACATCCAGATGCGATCGCTATTTTAGAAAAAGTCCGTCTTCCTTACAATCTTCCCAGCTTTTCCATCGCTGCTGCCCTCATAGCTTTAGAAAATCGGCAACTTTTACTAGAGTCAATTCCCCAAACCCTGAGTGAAAGAACCAAAATGATCACAGCTTTATCAACACACCCGAATCTAGAAATTACACCCAGCACCACCAACTTTATTTACTTGCGTGTTAAAACTGATGATGCTCACTCACTAGTTACAATTTTAACAAATCTTAACCAAAAACTCAGAAGTCAGGGGACTCTGATTAGACTTCTACCCAATGGCTTACGAATCACTATCGGCACACCAGCAGAAAACACGCGCACAACAGAGCGAATACAAATTGCTTTACATGAATAGGGAATAATTATTCTCCATTAATTATCAAGATCAATACCTATGCGGCGAACTATTATTGCAGTTTGTGTCAACACACCAACCAAAATAGCAAAAGCTTCATCTGGAATATTAACAACTATTTCTGCGGGGAAAAAAATTCAAACTGATCAATACAAAAACTGACTCAGTGACTCCTGCTATATTCGTTTATGTAGTAATATCTGACGTGAGCGATTGAGAAAAAGTGCATTCCAAGGGGATTCAACTTTATATACCCGATATGCCAACTTAAAATAAAGCTGACGGGCTTGATGATTGTTTTCCAAAACATGGAGATACAAGTCTTGAAATCCCCATTCTTGGGAGATTTGCTCACAGCGAACCAGTAAACTAGCACCTACACCCAATCTGCGGTAACTGGGGTGAACAGCTAAATTAGATAGATAAGGGAAACCTGGATTTATACTAGTCCAAGCATCAGTAATCCTGACACCCATTTCTATAGTTCCCATAATTTTCTGATCTTCACTGGCAGCATCAACAGCAACCAAACAAATATGATGGCTTGTGGGAGACTGAAGACGATGCCTGAGATCTTCATAAATACCCATACGAAACAAAGCGAAAGTCCAACCCCATAAACCCTGCTGAGAGTGAAAGCTTTGCGCCACAATTTGAGCAATATTCATGAGATCATCAGGTGTAGCTACACGAATTTGGAGTTGTCCAACAGGTAGAGTAGCGGTTTCTGATCTGGCTTGGGGTTGGGTAGGGTTAAAAAACCAGGATTTCAAAGCTAGTTGGGGATTAATTTGATTAATAGCAGGGGACAGAAAGATTGAAAGTGTTTTGGGGGCTCACTTTTTTGATGACTGTCCGTTCTCACCTACCTGGCAACAGCTATAACAGGATATTTTCCTAGTACCTTTGCCAATTATAACTAAATGGTATCTTAAAGAAAACAATTAGTTAATCATTATGTAGTTAGAGTAACTTATCATCAAGGTGGTAAAACCGATCTAACCGAAATATCTGAGCGGATTCGAGCTAAAAAATTTCCCTACTTGGGAACTAAAGAAGCTGGTGGGATAGGTACTGAGTAATGGATAATAGAATCATAACCTAGAATAATACTCAATCCTGGGGGACATTTTACCTAAAAGGACAACGCCTTATTATTAGTTGTGATTGCTGATTGCTAAATTTAGAAAGAGGTGTTTCTTTAATAGTATACTTTGGCTACAAGTCAACCTGATGTATTATTCATAACGCTACCATCTTTACTAAAAATTTTGGCAATTCTTTCTTTAGTTAGATCCAACTTTTAAATTAACATGATACCAACCGTTACAAATAATCATTTAAATGATAGTTCAATTACATCTAAAAACTTCAAACGACATACTGATCCTCCTTGGTTATGGACTTTTGTTTGTATTGGTTCTGTGTCTCTTCATTTATTAGTATTTTGGTTAATGCGTTCATCAAATGAGTTTCAAGCGTGGTTTCCCCAGTCTAACCAAAGTTCGATTCCCATTGACTTCATGGAAATTGCTTCCGAACCAAAATCTCAAATCAAAACCCAATCAACAACTCCAAAGATTAAACCACAATCTTCTTTTTCAACTCCACCAAAATCAGCATCTGTTAAACTCAGTAATCAAGATGATGCTGATTCTAGTGTTAATTTACCAGAACAAGATAAATCTGAACAACCTGAAGTTAGAAAACCTGAAGCTAGAAAACCTGAAGTTAGAAAACTCGAAGTTGAAAAACCTGAAGTTAGAAAACCTGAAGTTGAAAAAACTGAAGTTGAAAAAACTGAAGTTGAAAAAACTGAAGTTGAAAAACTACCAGTTAGACAACAATCATATCCAACAAACCCAACACCAGAACCAACATCAATAATTCCCGAAAGTGAACGTCCTTGGAATAGTCGTCAAGAAGTTAAACTAGGAGAGGGAACTCTGCTTCCCAAAGATATTCCTGCTGATTCCCCAACTCCCACAACAGAACCTTCCCTAACAGCTAATAGAGGGGGGGCTATAGCTACCGTCAGTCCTATACTGAAGGAAGAAGTTAGTGAATTAATACAACAAAAACAACTGATAGCAGATGCTTTACCAGATGTTCTGGCTGAATATAAAGGAAGTACAGAAAAGGAATTAGAGGCTAGTATACTTCCCAGCGACGAGGATTTGAAACCAGCAAATATACTGGCTAGTTTAATAATTGATAAAAATGGACAATTTCAACAAGCGATAGTGATAACGATTGAACCAGCCGCACTCCGCAGCCAAGCAAATATTTATGAACAAGCACTTAACCAGATATTTGCACAAGAGAGTTTTCTTGCTGCTTATAATCAAGATGGATCAAAACCCGATTTGAGCAATTTATATATTCGTCTTAAAATTAAACCCATAAATTCTCCATAGCTACTTGCAATTTGATAAAAGCTATGTTATCTTAGTTAAGTCAGAAGCACGCGGGTGTAGTTTAGTGGTAAAACTCCAGCCTTCCAAGCTGATCATGCGGGTTCGATTCCCGCCACCCGCTTTTGAATGAAAGCTTTTAAAACTTATACTCAATACTGATTAAGCGTTCCTACATTTTATGTTTAGTGATCGCCGATATAGATTAGCTTTGCGTCTTTGCTCCTTAGCGTCTCTGCGCGAAACAAGGGTAGGCATAAAACCCACCCCAGTTGTAATTATAAATTAATTACCAATTATCGGCGCAGTCAAAGAAACATTTTCCACCGCTTTATTTGCTAATAACGTGGGGACAGAATCACGCAATCTTGCTGTTAATTGTACAGTTGTCGCGTCATACATTTGCGTTAGCAATTTGGGATAAAAACCAATACCAATAATAGGTATCAACAAACAAGCAATAATAAAGACTTCGCGGGGTTCAGCATCTATTAAATTTTGATGAGAAACCAACTCTTCATTCTCTTGTCCGTAGAAAATCTCGCGCAACATTGATAGTAGATAAATTGGCGTTAAAATCACACCAACAGCCATCAAGAAAATGACAATAACTTTGAATGTTGGGTTATAAGCATCGCTAGTTGCAAAGCCCACAAATACCATTAATTCGGCGACAAAACCGCTCATTCCTGGTAATGCCAAAGAAGCCATGGAACAAGTTGTAAACATGGCGAAAATCTTCTGCATCTTCTTACCGACACCACCCATTTCATCTAACATTAAGGTGTGTGTGCGATCATAAGTTGCACCGACTAAAAAGAACAAACTTGCCCCAATTAATCCGTGAGAAACCATTTGTAAAACTGCCCCACTTAAACCCAAATCAGTAAAAGAGGCAATCCCAATCAGAACAAAGCCCATGTGGGAAATTGAAGAGTAGGCAATTTTCCGTTTTAAGTTCCTCTGGGCAAAGGAGGTTAGGGCAGCGTAGATGATATTTACTACCCCCAAAACTACTAATGCGGGTGCAAAATAAGCGTGGGCATCGGGTAGCATTTGGGCATTCATGCGAATTAAGGCATAACCACCCATTTTTAACAAAATACCTGCCAGTAACATATGCACCGGCGCTGTAGCTTCACCGTGGGCATCTGGCAGCCAGGTATGGAGGGGAATAATCGGCAACTTGACAGCGTAGGCAATCAGGAAGCCAGCGTAGAGTAAAAGTTGTAAATTCAGGGCGTAGTCTTTCAATGCGAGCGATCGCATATCAAAAGTCACAGTATCGCCATAAAATCCCATTGTCAAGGAAGACAGTAAAATAAACAGCGAACCACCAGCAGTGTATAAAATAAATTTAGTTGCTGCATATTGACGCTTTTTACCGCCCCAAATTGATAGCAGGAAGTATATTGGCACAAGTTCCAGTTCCCACACCAGGAAAAATAACAGCATATCCTGGACAGCGAAAACCGCAATTTGACCACCATACATTGCCAAAATGAGGAAATAAAATAATTTTGGTTTCAGCGTTACTGGCCAAGCTGCTAAAATCGCCAAAGTGGTAATAAACCCGGTCAAGAGAACCAAAGGCATGGACAAGCCATCAACCCCTAATGACCAATTTAAACCCAACTGTGGAACCCAGGGATAACTTTCCACCAGTTGCAAATCGGGATTAGCGAAATCGTAGCTAGTATAAAAAGCGCAGACAATTAGGCCAAAATCTATCAGCCCCACAGTGAGAGAATACCAGCGCACCGTTTTTCCGTCTTTATCTGGGATGATAGGAAGCAGCAGTGACGCGGCTATGGGAAATAAAATAATCGTCGTCAGCCACGGGAAATTAGCTATATTCAACATAATCAATCTGTAATTAAAATCATGTTTGGCAAAAATTCATTATCTAGTGACTTCTGAATCAAGTTAAATAAACGATTACAGCTATAAGATTAACGTAAATGCTCAAACCAAGTTCAAAATAAGTTAATTTTATTTATTTAAGTCTTTAACATCAGGAATTAGGTATTGGTTTTCCTCCCATCATCCCCAATCTACAGAATTATTTTATGATAGTTCTTCCTTATCAATTTTATGATAACAAATTTAAAACCGAATGTCAACCCCCACATTCTCTATTTTTTGTCTAAAGTACAGATGTGTTCTCCTGATAAGTTACATTTTGTCAAAAAAATTAGCTGCGTTTCCCCTGGTTCTGAACTAACCGCAACAATTCTGCAAACAAGGGTTCTCCAAAATTCATGAGAATTAAAGAAGGTATTTCATCAAATACATCTGGGTAAAAAGTAATCATGTATTCCCGGTTTTTATAGGTAAATAGCCACGTTTTTTCGTCTTTTGGCTGAAAAATCACCCCAGTAGATTTTAAGGCGTTGCTGATTAAGGGTATGAATTTTAGTCTCACGCAAAGGCGCAATCACGCTTCGTGATCTCGAAGAGTAGACGCACTGAGGTTTGAGTTTTAAAGGT
>NZ_VIKY01000327.1:0-5244 GCF_009711925.1 Dolichospermum sp. UHCC 0352
TGATTACTCTTGCAAGCCCAGTCCCTTTAGGGCTGGGTTACTGACGGGACTTTCACTATTTTCTTGAAAGCAATTTCAACTTGTGCATACTCATTAACCAACTGTGACACCAATTCTACAACCCCTTCTAGATTGCCACTCTTCCCTTTTGATTCTAACTCTAAACAAAGCTGATGGAGATTCATCGCTCCCAAAGAGGCACTGCTAGACTTTAAGTTGTGGGCTTTTTTGTCGAGGGTATCAGCGTCTTCATTGGTGACAGCTATTTGAATCGCAGCGACAATTTTCGGAGATTCCACCAGATAACAGTTGATTATTTTCACCAAAACTTCCTGATCACCTTCTAGCATATCCAGTAAGGATTCTAAAACCTGAGTATCTATTGAAGACATTGTAAACTTTAATATTTTGATTTTATATTGTGGCAATTGCCATTAAACATGAGTTTTTTCTGTTCCCTCTGAATGATAAATAACGTAGCGATTGCGTCCTGTTTCTTTTGCCCGATAAAGAGCTTCATCTGCCTTAGCAATGAGAAATTTTGCAGAACCGCTGGCTTGAGGAATAATAGTCGCAATCCCCAGACTCAGGGTCAGGTATGAACTAATTTGAGAACTTTTATGAATCAAACCCTTACTGCGGATAGATGAGAGAATTATTTCTGCAATACAAATTGCCCCAGCTATATCTGTATGCGGTAAAACTAAAGCAAATTCTTCACCACCATAACGAGCGGCTAAATCTCCGGGACGTTGGGCTACTTGATAGAGAATTTGAGCAACTTCTTTTAAACATTCATCTCCAGATTGATGTCCATAAGTATCATTATAATTCTTGAAAAAGTCTATATCACAAAGAATCAAAGATAAAGGCACTTTTTCTCTTTCTAAGCGTTTCCATTCTCGCTCTAAAACTTCATCAAAGGAGCGACGATTAGGAATTTGAGTCAAACCATCTATACTTGCTAGTTGTTGTAATTTCTGGTTAGCTGCTTCTAATTGTTGATATAGTTCTGCTTGCTGAATAGCCATGACTAATGGATTTGTTAGTTGTGTTAGCAAATCAATATCCGATTTAGCCCATCTGCGTGGTTGAGAACATTCATAAACTACCAATAATCCCCAAATACTGTTTTCCTGTTGAATGGGGACAACTAAATTGGCTTTCGCTTGTAATTGACTCAGTAAATCAATATGACATTGGGAAAGCCCAGCATTATCAATATCTTCGATCACATAAATATTACTTTGCCGATAGTCGTAACCACATTGATCAGAAAAGTAAGTATCTTGAAATACTCTTCCTAACATAGAATCCCATTCAGCGGCTACAGATTCAACTATGACATATCCACTCCCATCTGGATGAAACCGATAGACAATGACACGATCAGTTTTTAATAATTTACGGACTTCGATAGCAGTTGTACTCAGAATTAGTTCTAAGTTTAAAGATGTGCGGATTTTTTGGGTAATTTTAGCGATTAGCTGCTCTTGTTCAATCTTATACTGTAATTCTTTCATAGTCCAGTGCATTTGGAGCAAGCGGCGGACTCTTTGTCTTAAAACTGCCCAGTGAATCGGTTTAGTAATATAGTCAGCAGCACCAACAGAAAATGCTTTATCTACGGAATCTTGGTCATTTAGTCCTGTAATCATTAATACAGGAATGTTAGGATCAAATGTGTGTAGCTGATCGCAGCAAGTAAAACCATCCATTACTGGCATTATTGCATCTAGAAGCACGATATCTGGCTGTAAAGTCATGACAATATTTAGGGCAATTTTGCCATTACCTGCTACGATCACTTGATATCCCTCTTTTTCCATCGCATAACGTAATTGCATTTGTATAACTAAGTCATCATCTACAATTAATACTAATGTGTTGTTTATGTGAATAGAGGAAGTCACTATCTATAATTTCCTTGCTGAACTTGAACTGAAACTATACACACATTATGACTTGAGTTGAGTAGCCCCAGAATCAAAATAGACATAATACTCAATCCAATTGGCAATGATCTTAGCCGAAACATGGTCAAAATCAGTAATGGGACAGAATTAATTATACAACTGATTTTTCTGTTCCCTCTTCCCTTTTTTTTGTAAATATAATCAATTTTACCAAAATGGAAACCATCACATTAGGAAAAAATGGTCTAGCTGTTCCCCCTCTTTGTATCGGTACATGGGCTTGGGGTGATAAAGTATTTTGGAATTATGGCAACGGCTATGGTGAAGAACAGTTACAAGCGGCTTTTAATGCAGCTTTAGATGCTGGTATCACCTTCTTTGATACAGCAGAAGTTTACAGTTTAGGACTTTCGGAACAGTTTTTAGGAAAGTTCATGAAACAAAGCTCCCAAAAGGTACAAATTGCCACGAAGTTTGGCCCTTTACCTTGGCGTTTGGATGGTAAATCTGTATCTGACGCTTTAACGGCTAGTCTCCAACGTCTCCAAGTTGAGAAAATTGAATTATACCAAGTTCATTGGCCTTTTGCTTTCTTTTTGACTCAAGAAACTCTCATGAATACCCTCGCAGATGAAGTGAAACGGGGGAGAATCGGCGCAGTAGGTGTGAGTAACTATTCAGCAGCCCAAATGCGAGAAGCACACCAGATATTAGCCGATAGGGGCATACCTTTGGCTGTAAATCAAGTGCGTTATTCTCTACTAACGCGCCAAATAGAAGGTAAAGGTATTTCCCAAACAGCCCGTGATTTAGGTGTAACTATTTTAGCTTATAGTCCCCTAGCCCAAGGGTTGCTCACAGGTAAGTATACGCCCTCTTATAAGCCTCAAGGTGCAAGAAGCATAGATCCGCGATTTAGTCAAGATGGTTTAAATCAAATCGCCCCTGTTTTATCTCTATTACGAGAAATTGGTGAAAAATACGATCGCACTCCTGCCCAAGTATCCTTAAATTGGTTAATAGCCCAAGGTAATGTCATTCCCATTGCTGGAGTCAAAACCGCTGAACAAGTTAAACAAAATGCAGGGGCTTTAGGGTGGAAAATGACTCAAGATGAAATTGCTGAATTAGAGAAAATCACTCGTCCTTGGTTACATTAAGGTAAGCTCATATCCTGCACATTCAAAGCGTATAATTTAAACCGTTCTAAATCTGCTTGAATTGTGGACTCCACCACCTTTCCTAAAAACAAATTATCCATAAGTTTACCAATCAAGCCAGGAATAGCATAGGAAACCGTCATTTTCACAATACTAAGATCATGACGATCATAAAAGCGAATTGCTCCTTGATTTGGTAAACCATCAACCGATTCCCATTGAATAATTTGATAAGGAATTATTTTGGTAATTCGAGATTTCCACGTAAAATCTAACCCTCCTGTACTCAGTTTCCATAGAGAAATTTCCGGGTTATCTTCAGTAATTTTGACTGAATCAATCCATTTCATCCATTTAGGCATTTGCTCTAAATCAGACCACAATCCCCATGCTAATTCTATGGGAACTTCAACTTCTACCTGGACACTATGTTCTAACCATTCACTCATAGGATTTTAGATTTTAGATTTTAGATTGGTAATTGGTAATTGGTAATGGGTGATTGGTAATTGGTAATTGGTAATTGGTAAACTTTTACTTATTCCCTCTTAACTGTCACCTGTCACCTGTCACCTGTCACCTGTCACCTGTCACCTGTCACCTGTCACCTGTCCCCAGTCCCCAGTCCCCAGTCCCCAGTCCCTACTTCTTCAAACTTTCGAGAATTACCTTAGCCGCACGTTTTCCAGAAACCGTTGCCCCTTCCATGCTGTCAATATAATCTTGTTGAGTATAACTCCCAGCTAGGAAAAAGTTAGGAATAGGTGTTTTTTGATCGGGACGGTACGCATCCATTCCTGGTGCTTCTCTATACAAAGATTGAGCCAATTTAACCACACTGTACCAAGTCATGTTTAAATCTCTTGACGAAGGGAACAGTTCATGCACTTGTTTAAGGACGTGGTGAGCAATTTCTTCATTATTTTGCTTAATAAAAGGATCACCCGGTGTCAATACCAGTTGCAACAATGAACCCTCCCCAGGACGATAATAATCTGCGGGACTAGTTAAAGCCAAATCCGCAAAACAGGAAAAATCAGCATCAGCGGTATACAACAAATTATCTATCCCAGTCGCATGATTTAGCTGTTTGCGTTTTTCCTCATCTCCCAGTTCTGTCACCCAACCATCAAAGCGTAGCTGCACTGTAGCGACTGGAACAGCATCTAACTTATAAATGTTATCAAATTCTGGCCATTTCCGCCAAGGTTGGGGTAAAACTCGCTGAATCCCTGGAACATCACAAGCACAAAGATAAGCGTCAGCGGTAATTACTGCTTCTGTGTCACCTTGGGCAACTAATATACCAGTAACGTGAGTTTCGTCGCCAGACTCAGCAAACTGAATTTCTCGGACTTGACGACGGGTGTATATTTTTGTGCCTCTTTCTTCCAAGTATTTAACAATAGGTTTGTGTAAATATTCGTGAGGTGAACCTTCCAGCATTCGCAGAATTGAAGCTTCTGTTCTGACTGCAAAAAACTGGAAAATTGTCAACATACACCGGGCGGAAATATGATCACAATCTATAAATCCCAGGGCGTAAGCAATAGGATTCCAGAGACGTTTAATGCTACCTTTACTACCACCGTGACTATAGAACCAGTCAGAAAAACTGATTTTATCTAATTTGCGAATAGTTTTCATTGCCCCATCAAAGTCTACCAAACCTTGAACTATGGGGCTAGTACCCAGAGCGATCGCATTTTGGAATTTATCCCGTAATGAAAGTTGGGAAGTAGTAAAAAACGCCTTTAATCCGTTAAAAGGCGCACCAGTAAAAAAGCGAAAATCTAACGCCCCAGTTTGTCCACCTTTATTGATAAAAGTATGACTATGTTCTTTGAGGCGTAAATTATCCCCAGCCCCCACTTTCTCCATCAATGCAAACAGATTGTAGTAGCAGCCGAAAAAGACGTGCAGCCCCATTTCAATATGATTGCCGTCACCATCTACCCAACTGCTGACTTTACCACCCACAAACGGACGAGACTCGAAAATTTCTACCTCACAGCCCGCATCTACTAAATCTACAGCAGTTGCTAACCCAGCTAATCCCGCACCCACAATTGCAACGCGCATTCCCTCGTTCCTTGTTCAGTTTCTTTACAAATTGTAACTGAATTGGTGACTGGTTAGTTGTCAGTAGGGGCGAAGCATTTGGAAGA
>NZ_VIKY01000328.1:0-5568 GCF_009711925.1 Dolichospermum sp. UHCC 0352
GGGAGGTTGGGGAGGTTGGGGAGGTTGGGGAGGTTGGGGAGGTTGGGGAGGTTGGGGAGGTTGGGGAGGTTGGGGAAGAATATTACCAATTACCCATTACCAATTACCCATTACCAATTACCCATTACCTAAAAAGGCAATTTGTCGAATAAACCTAATGAGAAACTAATGGCAAAACCGAGGATGCTAATGACAATGAGGATTGTTAGCATATAGCCTTGGGATTGACCAGAAATGCTGTATTTCAAACTTTGTCCGCTAAAAATCGCAGCAAAGCCGACTAAGTTGACTAGACCATCTACCAAAAAGCGATCGCTCCACGCGGATATCCTCGATAACAGCGCCACAGCACTTACAATCGTTAAGCGATAAATGCGGTCTATGTAAAAATCATAGCCTAATAAATCTTGGATAAATCTCCAAACCAAAATTCTCGATCTTGACCAGGCTTTGTGGAGATGAATTGTTGCGCCAATAGTTACTCCAGCAACCGTAGAAGCGACTAAAGATCCAACTATATACCAATCGAGGCTTTCCCAGCTAGGTAATAAATACCATTGCTGTAGCATCAGCGGTAATAATAGAGTGAGTATAGTTAAAGTCACCATTGGTAATGCCATTGGCCAGGCAACTTCTGGAGCGCGGCGGCTTTTGGGTTGGGGTTGTCCCCAAAAAACTAACCGGAATACCCTAGTTAAATTCAAAGCCGTTAAGCCATTAACTAAGATTAAAACCACAATTACCCAAGGGCTAATTTTGACTAAGCCATCAGCCCATGCTATCATTGCCCAAAAACTGCCCAGTGGTAGTAGTGTTACCATACCTGCTGAACCGACGACAAAAGCTGTGGTTGTGGCTGGCATTCTTGACCACAAACCCCCCATTTCAGTCAAGTCTTGGGTTTGAGTAGTATAGATAACTGAACCAGAACTCATGAATAACAAGGCTTTGGCAATGGCATGACTCAGAAGTAACATTAACGCCACTCCACCCTGTTCCAAGCCTACCGCTAAAAATACCAATCCCATGTAAGCACTGGTGGAATGGGAGAGCGATCGTTTAATATCAATTTGGGCAATAGATACCAATGTTGCTCCCACTGCTGTCATTATCCCCAGCACCACTAAAGTATTTAAGGCAATGGGGGACAAAGATAATAATGGTTGAACTTTGTAGAGAAAATAAGCACCCCCACCTACCACTAGAGAGTTTCGCATCACCGAAGCTGGGTTCGGTCCTTCCATCGCTTCGTCTAACCACAGGTGCAGGGGAAATTGGGCGCACTTACCCGCAGGACCAGCAATTAAACCTAAACAGAGTAAAGTTGATGTGACTGGATTTAAATCAGCAGTTTGCGCCCACTCATACAAATCCGAAAAATTTAAGCTGCCGGCTAAAGTAGAAAGAGTCACTACAGCCATCAATAGCAACAAATCTCCTACCCGCTTCGTTAAAAAGGCATCTCGCGCCGCGGTCACTACCAAGGGTTGAGCATACCAAAATCCGACCAGTAAATAAGTAGAAAGAGTGAGAACTTCCAGCAAAGCATAGCTGAGAAACAAGGAATCACTAATTGCTAGACTACTGAGGGCGGCTTCAAAAAATCCCACCAGACCAAAAAACCGGGCTAAGGACCAATCTTTTTCCATATAGCCTAGTGCGTAAATTTGCGCCAACAGACTTAATCCAGTAATTAAAACTGTCGCCCCCACACTGACTACGGAAATTTCTAAAGCAAAAGATAATTGAAAATCAGCAGCTTGAAACCAAGTAATTACTAAATTTTCTTGATCCCGATTCCAGATATCTTTAAATACTAATAAACTATGGACAAAACCCAAGATGGTAGTCAATAAGTTCAAGTAGGCCGCAGGTCTTGGTCCTGTACGTTGGATGATTCCTATGCTCCAAGGCAAAGTTAAAATTGCCCCTAGTAAGCTATAAAGAGGCACGAACCAACTTGTTAAAAATAGAAACTCATTCATCTAATATTTTCCTTGACAACTCAGTTCCGATTCTCTTAAACAGCCTTTAAATAATCATTTGCTCAAAAAACAATATCTTTGAGAAAATCTATGTTTTCTTAACTTTTCTTAGCTCAATATGCCTAAGCACATTTACTTTAGATTAGCCTATTGTTGAGCTATTAAATATAATTTAACATTTTAGATATTCTAATAATTGTTGAACAACATTTTTTATTTTTCTGCTTTTTTTAAATTTGTTTTTTAGATACGTTGGTAAAATTTGCAGATTTTTACCCACTGTTTATGGCAATAGCGAATCACAGGAAAGATATAGCCAGTAGCTCGTCTATCCCATATATAGCACTCACCAATCCTCCTCATCAAAGAATTAGCTTGGGCTATGAACTATAGTAATTCTCAAACTGATAAAGAAATTATAAAGCATAAGTTGTCACTGTAGGGATCAGTAAACTTTAATGTCACAAAAGACCCTATAAAGTTTTGTTAACTTTTTTTAATCTATTTTATTACAAACTATTATAGTAATTTATGTTGCCAGAGATGCCAAGGTTTCATAAGCTAAGATGTGGCGGTATTTTGAAATCAGGATGAGCATCCCCGTCCAAAATTTCCATCCATAGTTCTAATTCGATTAATTTTTTAGGAGTTCTGCGATGCCAATTGCAGTTGGAATGATTGAAACTAAAGGCTTTCCCGCAGTAGTAGAAGCTGCTGACGCAATGGTGAAAGCCGCCCGTGTGACTTTAGTAGGATATGAAAAAATTGGTAGCGCTCGCGTTACAGTCATTGTCAGGGGAGATGTTTCTGAAGTGCAAGCTTCGGTAGCTGCTGGCGTTGAAGCGGCAAAAAGAGTCAACGGTGGTGAAGTGGTATCTACCCATATCATTGCTCGCCCCCACGAAAACTTAGAATATGTCTTGCCAATTCGTTATACAGAAGCCGTAGAACAGTTCCGCGCTTAGTTTAAATCTGGTACAAGTAAAAATTTAATTTAAGGACAAAAACAAATGTCAATTGCAGTAGGAATGGTAGAAACTCTAGGCTTTCCAGCCGTAGTCGAAGCTGCTGATGCCATGGTAAAAGCTGCTCGTGTTACCTTGGTGGGTTATGAAAAAATCGGTAGTGGTCGGGTAACAGTTATCGTGCGTGGTGACGTTTCCGAAGTTCAGGCTTCTGTCGGTGCGGGAGTAGAATCAGTTAAGCGCGTCAATGGTGGACAAGTGCTATCTACCCACATCATTGCTCGTCCTCACGAAAACTTGGAATATGTCCTCCCCATTCGTTATACCGAAGATGTAGAACAATTCCGGGAAGGTGTTAACACAATTCGCCCTTTCGGTAGAAGACCATAATTAATAATGCAAATTGCCAGAGTTCGTGGCACAGTAACTAGCACCCAAAAAGATCCCAGTCTGCGGGGTGTGAAGCTACTAATGTTGCAATTAATAGATGAAAATGGCAATCTCCTGCCAGTATACGAGGTAGCAGCCGATAACAGTGTAGGGGCAGGAGTGGATGAGTGGGTACTTGTCAGTCGTGGCAGTGCTGCTCGTCAATTATCAGGTAATGAACAACGACCGTTAGACGCAGCAGTAGTGGCAATTATAGACACCATTTACGTTGAAGATCGTGTGATTTACAGCAAAAAAGACCAGTATAGATAGTCAGGGAAGAGGGAAGAGGTGACAGGTGACAGGTGACAGGTGACAGGGAACAGAGAAGAAGTAAAAACTGACAACTGACAACTGACAACTGACCAATGACCAATGACCACTGACCACTGACAAAAAGCTTATTTCAGGAGGAATCTCGCAATGGTAGTCCGCAGCACGGCGGCACCCCCAACCCCGTGGTCAAGGAGTTTAGCAGAACCAAACATTCATGAAACTGCATTTGTCCACTCTTCTTGTAACCTCATTGGTGATGTCAATATAGGTGCAAATGTAATTGTTGCTCCGGGGACTTCGATTAGAGCCGATGAAGGGACACCTTTTTGTGTTAGTGAAAATACTAATATTCAAGATGGTGTGGTCATTCATGGGTTGGAGCAAGGCCGAGTCGTTGGTGATGATGGCAAGAAGTACTCAGTATGGGTTGGGAAAAGTGCCTCCATTACCCACATGGCACTGATTCATGGACCTGCTTACGTTGGCGATAGTTGTTTTATTGGCTTTCGTTCTACGGTATTTAATGCCAGGGTGGGTGCAGGTTGCATTGTCATGATGCACGCCTTAATTCAGGATGTGGAAATTCCACCGGGTAAATACGTAGCTTCTGGATCAGTAATTACTACCCAGCAGCAAGCGGATAGATTGCCAGATGTCCAAGTGCAGGATCAAGAATTTGCTCACCATGTAGTCGGGATTAATCAGGCTTTGCGGGCTGGTTATCACTGTGCTGCGGATAGCAAGTGTATTGCGCCTATTCGGGATGAACTTAATCTTTCCGTAGCTAAATCTTATACAAGCATTGAAGTCGAAGAGTTAGAAAGGAGCAGTGACGTGGCGAGCTATAGCTTAGGTGCAGAAACAGTAGATCAATTACGTTATCTACTAGAACAAGGATTTAAAATTGGGACAGAACACGTAGACCAAAGACGGTTTCGGACAGGTTCTTGGCAAAGTTGTCAAGCCATTGCAACTCGGTCTTTAGGTGAAGCTGTTTCTGCTGTAGAGTCTTGTTTGAGAGACCACAGCGGCGAATATGTGCGTCTATTTGGGATTGACAACAACAGAAGACGGGTATTAGAAACTATTGTTCAACGTCCTGAAGGTGTTGTTGCTGGTACATCTAGCTTTAAAGCCCCTGCTGCTGCATCTGCTGGCAGTTACAACGGTAATGGCAACGGTACTGCTGTTGGTAGTGCCAAACTGAGTGCGGAAACTGTAGATCAAATCCGTCAACTTTTGGCTGGTGGTTTCAAAATTGGGACAGAACACGTAGATGAGCGCCGTTTCCGTACAGGTTCTTGGGATACTTGTCAACCAATTGAATCTAATTCGACTCAAGCAGTTGTATCTGCTTTGGAAGAGTGCATTGAAACTCATCAAGGCGAGTATGTACGTTTAATTGGGATTGACACCAAAGCTAAACGTCGCGTATTGGAAGCAATTATCCAAAGACCAAACGGACAAGTAGTATCTTCTGGTAGCACCAAATCATTTACCAGTACAAGTTCTGGAACTGCAACCGCAACGGCGACAGCTACCAGCACCCGTTTAAGTACCGAAGTAGTAGATCAATTGCGCCAACTGTTGTCCAGTGGGGCAAAAATTGCAATTGAACACGTAGATCAACGCCGCTTCCGCACAGGTACTTGGACAGTTGCGGGTCAAATTCAGGCTACATCTGAAAGAGAAGCGATCGCTGCTTTAGAAGGATATGTTTCTGAATATCCAGGCGAATATGTGCGTTTAGTTGGTACTGACCCCAAAGCCAAACGTCGCGTACTAGAAGCAATTATCCAACGTCCATAAAGAGGCAGGGTCCAGGAGGCAGGGTGCAGGGTGCAGAGAGTAGGGGAGAACATTTTTTTCCTTCTTCTTTCTAACCACTGACAACTGACAACTGTACGGGCGAA
>NZ_VIKY01000329.1:0-509 GCF_009711925.1 Dolichospermum sp. UHCC 0352
AAAAAAGCCCTTAAAGTAGTACATAATAACTAAAGTCAATTCAAAAATTAAGATGCTTAATGATAATAAATAGCATTAAAAGCGAAATGGTGTGAGAAAGTGAAACTTGGTAACAAAAGAAAAAAATGAATTGATAACCAAATAAGAAATAATTGATAACAACAGAAGTATGAGAGGAAACTGTTGTGAAATTAAAACCTCAAGAAATGGAAATTCAGAACATAGACCATCTAGGGATAGTAGCAGGAATCATAGATTCAATCGGAATAGTAGAAATAATAAATGAATTAATAGGAGTCGAAAAAGACGAAAAAGTAAATGCAGGTCAAGTGGTAAAAGCCATGATAATAAACGGGTTAGGATTTGTCTCCAAACCGTTATATATGTTTCCCAAATATTTTGAAACAATAGCCTGTGAGCATTTAATAGGAGCAGGAGTAAAACCAGAATATCTCAACGACGATAAATTGGGGAGAGTCATGGATAAACTGTTTATAAAAGGCTTAGAT
>NZ_VIKY01000329.1:600-4657 GCF_009711925.1 Dolichospermum sp. UHCC 0352
TTAATGATGATATGTGGCGGATTATGCGGGGTGCTTTGCCTTGTTTGGAAACTACATCAAGCTGTCTAGAACAATTACAAAATAAATCGGTTACAGATTCACCATTACTAAAAGAATTGGATACCAGAATCCAAGAAGCAACTAGCAAAATAGATGAGGCTAGGGCTAAAAATGCCAAAACCGTAAAACTTTCTATATTAACTCCAGCTTTACAATATTTACTCGGACCGACTCCCACCGCTGGTAAACCTCAAGAGGGGAACGGATTAATTGATAATTTATTGGGAATATTTAATGGTAAAACTGGACTAATTAACGGATTAATTAATGTTATTGGTGTACCCTTATTTACAGCTTCTCAAGGGACAAATACAGAAGCTAATCGCAATGCGATCGCTATCTCAGATTTACAAATTAAAGTAGCCGAATTACAACGAGCGAGGGCGCAATTAGCAGATACTATTAGAGAGAAAGTAGCAGTAGCCTTGGTGAAATTTGACGAGGGCAGAACTGACTTTCAAATCGCCCAAGTTGTGGGAGCAAGGGCTATTGATCAATTTAAGGTTTTTGAATTACGCTATATTCGTGGCAATAATGATACTGAATCATACTTAGCCAAACAATCACAACTTGATAGGGTCAAAGCTGATACTTATGCTTCTTGGGGGAAAATGAGGCGATCGCTCTTTGAGATCAAGTTATTGGTATTGGGTGTTAAAAGTGCAGAAATATAAAATGTGGGGGGGCGATCGCTTGTGGTAGTGGTTTGCGATCGCTTTGGTCAAACACAAGCTAAACAAGATTTTGAACGGTCTAGGTTACAGTATGATGAAGCTGTCAGGAATAAGGATTATCAGCTTGCACAGTTGGGTATTTCTCTATCAGCTATAGAGGATAAATTAGCTTCCCTTCCTATTGTTAGAAGTCTTACAATACTATTGCCAAAATAAGAGCCTTGATAATTTTTGGCAAAAACGGCAAAAATAATCATATATAAGCGTTTCGATGAAAAGGTAGTTTAGAATCTAAAACCCTTATCCTACCGTCAATACATTTAAAAAATCCTTGTCGGAAACCTTTAAGGAATTTTTAGGGGTGATTGTTTTTGCCAAGCAAGAGCGAGGAACGGGAGTTCATGGTTAAAGCATTATCATCTCACCCTCGTAATTTGACTAAGGTATTGCCTAAGAAAATTTATTTGGTGTTGATGGGGCGATTTCTGTGGAGGACTGCACGGCGATTCCCAGGAGCTATAGAGCGATCTGCTTGCAGCAGCGCTTCGCTATCGCCCTCTATAAAAATTTCCCCTAAGAAAATTCTGCACGGTGTTCTCAATTCCGGTTTTCCCCAATCAAGTCGTTTTCCCTCAAGAAAATTTGGTGTTGAAGGGTGTGGTGTTTGTGTCAGTGCAAAGCAATGATAGTAACTTTCGGATTAATGCTAAGATTTTTATCATTTTGATACTGATATGATTACATAATCCTTTATGCTAGTTAAGGTTTTTTTAAGCACGTAACCTAAAATGACTAACGATAAGACTACGGAATTACCTCTTTGGGTGCAAGATAGAGAAAAAGTCCTTACTCATGATCAAGGGGTAGCATGGAGAGAAGGGAATAAGCCAGATTATTCCTACACCAATGAATTTCTGCACAAAGAAAGTAAATTCAATCATCCAGAAGGCTCATTAGAAGCGATCGCTCAAAATCTAGTGCGGACATTTGAGATGGAAGCTTCTTATAAACTAAATCCTCAACAGTGGGTTTCTATTGTTGTTGATAAGTTTAGAATGAGTAGTAATGGAGGACAAAAATATACTGCTGAAGAAGTTGTTAAACAAGGAACTTATAACTTGTTTATAGTTGAAAATGAGCATTATTGTCCAGCCGCAGAAACTTTTGAATCTTCCTATGAACTATTTCATAATGCTTTTCCCAAGGGTTTTTTATGGGAATTAACAGAAGTGCTTTCTGGTCCCCCTAATGTTAGCTTCAAATGGCGACATTGGGGAACATTTACGGGTACTTACAAAGAATATGTACCCACAGGAGAAATAATAGAAATCACGGGTATGAGTATTGCTCGTGTAACTGAAGATTTAAAGATTGAATCTTTAGAGCATTATTTTGATAATAATGCCTTTTTGCAAAAGTTAACTGCTGGTGGTTGTCCCTTTCATTCTTAAATAGAGTCCAGTTTTATAGGGTGTATTAGTAAGTTAATACACCCGCGCTTGCTTTTCTGGAGGGGTACACCATAGGCATTGCTACGGAAAAGTCGCTTATTTGAGATTTCCCCTAAGAAAATTTGGCACGGTGTTCTCAATTCCGGTTTTCCCCAGCCCGATTATTTTCCCTCAAGAAAATTTAGTAGTGGTTTTCCCATAAATCCACCGAGTCTAGCGTTGCTGTCACCAGGGGCAAAATAGGCTGAAAGTATTACCAATAAAGGTTTTCAGTTACCACCCTGCCAAACCGGGAGAATCGTACGAATCGGCTGAAACCTAGACACAGCAATAGTTTCCAGACCATGTTGCAGGTTTTTACAAGGATCTCGGTTTACTACCTAATAGCTAGTAATCATACTTATGAGCGATAATATGAATGATTAAAACCAGTATTTAGGAGGTTACGATGTTTATCTTCAATAGAAAAATTATTGCTAATACCGCGACAGCATCTTTGATAGCAATGATTGGCGTTCTTTTAACTAATGCAGCAGCCAAAGCTCAAGAAACAACTAAGATAGAGTGCGTTAAAGAATATATTAAAATAGGTGTGTCACCTGATGCTGCACTAGGAGAGTGTAACAAAAACAACTTAGGCGATTGTGTGAAAAAATTAACTGCTTCAAAAGTGGTTATTACGGGAGTATCAGAATCTCAAGGACGTTACTTAGTTGATATTGGTGATCAGGAATCAAGATGGTTAGAAGGTAAAAAATGGCAAGAAAAAGGATGTCTTGCCAATACACAAGGGCAATATAAAAGACAAAGTGATAATATTAAAACCTTTTGGGGTACTCAACGCTCCTATGAATGGTTCAGACAAGGTTTTTGCTCAACACCAACGATTCAGCTAGAGCAAAATTACACAATTGGTGAAGCGAAAACACTTTGTGAATTAGGTATTAAACCAAAAGACTGATATCTAATTGCTTACTCCAGTTCCTACCAGTGGACTTGGTAAAACTGGTTTTATTCACATAAATTTCCCTCAAGAAAATTTAACGATTCTCAAACCCCGACAGTTAAACCGCGACAATGATATAATAGATGTCGTGGTTTAAATCCGACCAGGGCATCATGAACAAAAAAGAAGCCGCAGCATATTTGGGCTGTAGCGAAAGAGCCATAGAAAGATACGTACAAAGCGGTAAAATATCTTGTAGCTATGAAAAAGGTAAAACCCGCACTGTAGCAGTATTTACGCAATCAGAACTAGATAAAATTAAATATCAATCGGAGTCCGTAACACCAGCTTATGAAACAATACCAGAACCACGACAAACCGCGACATTAGACGAGAATGAGCTGACAATATACCATGATGAACCTGTCGGGGTTGTCGAGGTTGGCGATATTTCCAAGCTATCGGCAATGGTGGAATTGCTTCTAGTTGGCCAACAACTAAAGGCCAGCGACAAACTGGTACTAACTGTTGATGAGTGCCATCAACTAACGGGATTCCCCAGGGAAATGCTTAAAGAAGCGATCGCTAATGGTCAATTACCAGCTAAGAAAATTGGTAGATCATGGCGGGTAAAAAGAAGCTGCTTAGATGCTTATATAGATGACGTATTATGATCCTATATCAATGATGTTAGTTATACCCCGACAAACCACGACAATAGCAAAGTAAAAGCTGGCGATATACCATAATGAACCTGTCGGAGTTGTCACCAAGAGAGTTTTTAATCTTTGGTCATTGGTAATTGGTCAGTAGCAAAGAAAATATAACGGACAACGGACAACGAACAACTGTACGGGCGAAGCATTTGGATCCCACATTCCGCACCCCAAAATGTTACAGAGGGAAATTACGGAGATGAAAATCAA
>NZ_VIKY01000330.1:0-741 GCF_009711925.1 Dolichospermum sp. UHCC 0352
TAAGTGACAGTAGTTATTAATTTGTGTATAAATACTCAAGATAGCTTGGGAGTTACAATACTTTGCAACCCCAATACTGAACTATTGTCAGCTATAAAAATTACTGGGTTAAATAAATGCTTTTTGAATAGTAAATGCAAAAATAAATGCTTGTACTTTCAGTAGAAATCCTTCATACGTAACCGCATGGATAAATTTTGGAAATGGACAAGTGATACTGCTAAATACTGTTTCAATATAATGCCGAGTATGTTGTTTAACATATTGATTCCAAGGCAAATCTTTACGCTTGGAATTCTTTTTCCGCATGACTTCTAAAGAAAATTCACTTGTCTCTTTTACGTCATCCTCAATATTATAATCAGTATAACCTGCATCAACGTAAAGTTCGCTATCAGGTAGTAAATTTAGAGGTAAAGCATTTAACCCACGGACATCGTTAGCGGCTCCAGGCATAAACACAAATTCAACAGGAATACCATCTTTTGTGCTAATTAAGTGAATTTTTACGCCGTAAAAATACCGTTTTTTTGAGGCGATATAACCCCGAAAATCTTCTGAATCAATTAACTTGACGTTAAAAATGCGAATATTGTCACATAACGGTATAGGAAACGAATCTAGTAAGTATTCTGTATGCTCACTAATTTCCTTTAGTATCATTCCTAGCTGATGAAAAATATCATTCATTAGCATAAAAAGACGATGTAAGCGGCGATTAAAGCGAGATTTTTGTAACAT
>NZ_VIKY01000331.1:0-1298 GCF_009711925.1 Dolichospermum sp. UHCC 0352
ACGAAATTATAGACATAGTAAAATGGAGCTATAAATCAAAGAGATTAGCTCATCTTTACAAGAGAAATTAAATTGATAGAGATGATAATTAGCTGACTAATTGATAGTAACGTAAACAATCATCTGGTAAAAGACTCAAGATAAAATCTCTGTCCTTATTCCAATTAGAAATATGTTTCTCCTGACTGAGTGTAACCAAATGAATACACTGAAAGCATTGAAAAATCCAGCGTAAAGTAGGACGATTAGTTGCTTTGCCTAATTGATTTTTAATTGTTGATTTAGACTCCAAAAGAGCATTTCTAATATGACGTTGAGCCAAAGTATAAACCAGTAGACATAAACCCATAATCATTCCCAAAGACTCTATTCTCTCAGGACTTTTGAGGAAAATACTGTCGGCAAAAAATAATGGGTCTTTGAGAAAACCAAACCCTCTTTCACATGATTGTTGAGCTTTATATTCCCTGAGCATAGAATCATTGCTTAGTTCCTTTGAATCTAAAACATTTGTCGCAATAATAAAACGTCCCGCACTCAGCAATTCTGTATTAATTTTACTTTCATCCTGGGAGACTGTAGCTGATATTTGATAGGATATTTCTCCTGAAGTATCTTTTTTATTAGATTTTACTTGAGTCACCGTACTTTCGTGAATTTGATGATATTTGAATTGTTTTGATAATTTTGATAATGCCTTGATAGCATCTGCAACACATGCAAATCTCTCTTGTGATAACTTTTTCAAATCTTGCACAGCTTTTGATTCTGCTTTGGTAATTTTTTGTGTGAGCTTATGCAGGTCTGATTCTTTTCTTTCTTGACTTTGCACTACTAACCATCTTTGTTCTATCCCTGCATAATTTTGGATTTTTGATGCTAATTTATATCCTGGTATTGTACTATCAATAAATTCTGATTCTGCTAATGTTGATATTAATGATTTTGCTGCTTTTATGCTTAATGGTACTCGACATAACCAACGTAATTCTGACATCATTTTCAGGTTTGATTCTGTATATAAAGCAGCGTCAGCAACCATGAGACTATTAACTTCTAATTGTTTTTGATATTCTACTGCTATTTTACCAAAACATGATGAGTCAGCTTGGTTTCCCGATGCTAGTTTTAAAAATATTGGTATGTCTCCATCTCCTGAACATATCATTTCTATGATAAACTGTTTTAAGTCTGGACGATGGTCACGAGAATAACCGTAGGTGATGGTTATTTCTTTTGGTGATTTTACTGCTAATTCTTCTAATTCTTGGTTATTTCCTACTTTTTGACTCTCAAAT
>NZ_VIKY01000033.1:0-26105 GCF_009711925.1 Dolichospermum sp. UHCC 0352
TATCTTCCAAATGCTTCGCCCCTACTGACAAATGACAACTGTACGGGCGAAGCATTTGGAGAACTATTTTTAGTAATGACCGATAATTTATCTTCCAAATGCTTCGCCCCTACTGACCACTGACAACTGTACGGGCGAAGCATTTGGAGAACTATTTTTAGTAATGACCGATAATTTATCTTCCAAATGCTTCGCCCCTACTGACCACTGACTAAAACCGCAAATAATACATCAACTGAGCGATCGCATCCCCAGATAATTCTAAACGTTGTTGAAAATCTGCTAAACTCCGGTAAGAACCAGCAGCCAGACGGTTTTCCACAACTGTCTGTGCTAGGGATAAATCTATAAAAGGGATTTTGGCAAGACTTTCTACCGAAGCAGTATTAGGGTTAACTTGCTGGGGTTTATCGAGGGAATTTTGATCATAATAATTAAAATTCAGCAAAGACTTGAGCGGTTCTAATCGTTGTACTGGCAAACCCAAAGCCGCAGCCACATCTTCGATACAATAGAATATCACACCAGCGCGAGAAAGTTCCACAAGCGATCGCCCTTGGTGAATTGACAACCCAGGTAAACGCAGCCAATCATCCACAGTTGCTTGATTAGCATCAATACCCAAACCCAATTCAGCGGCCATTTGTACCTCTTCCCCCGACTGTAAACGATAATAAGGATCATTCAGCAGCTTGGCGCGAAGCTTTTGCAATTTCAGATTTAAAGGTAGCCACTTATTCATTTTTAACCTGATCCTTTTACCAATTACCAATTACCAATTACCAATTACCAATTACCAATTACTAATTACCAATTACCAATTACCTAAATTTGATCTAACATTTGCCGACGTTTTTGCTCAAACTCGTATTCAGAAATTAATCCATCTTGACGGAGTGCTTCTAACTCACGCAAAGCATTAGCAACTGATTCTACTTGATTCCCAACTTGGGTTGATACCTTCATTACTGATTCACCCAAATTAAAATACCGATCAAAAGTTTCTTCATCTTGAGTTAAATACCAAACCCCTTCAATAGCACAAGCTACCTTGGGAATCGGTGTCCAAGACAATAGAACATACAGTATTCCCCAAAGTGGCTGTCCCACGTAGAATTTATGTAAACCCGAAATCGTTAATGTGCCAGAAAAGGCTAAAATAGCAGCAATAGTCCGGCTTTTTCGTTTAGTTAAGATCATTTTATCTATAGCCATTCTACTTGATTCATGAACTGATTAATTCTTCAGAGGGAACAGGGAACGGGCAACAGAGAACAGAGAAAACTCATGTTTAAAAACATGAGATTGAAATAATGAAACTGTTTTTTTCGGGCTACGCATATTTTAAAAACATCTTTTTTTTGACTCAAGTTCTGAACTAGTGAAACTTTAGTTTCTTATCTGTTCCCTCTTCCCTCTTCCCTCTTCCCTCTTTTTGTAATAATATAGAATTATTGCTTGCTTGACAGTCATGCTCAAAATACCGAATGGAACTTTAAGATAAAATTCAGTAATAGTCAAGATTAATTTGTAAATAATGATATGATGCCACTCAATTCCCTATCAACAGAATGGTTAAACCTGCTTTTTGATCCCTACGCTGTGCTAGGGGTGTCAGTGAATGCTGATGAACGTCAAATCAGTAAACGGTATTATATTCTAGCAAAGTTGCTACATCCTGATAACTATATCAAGCATAACCAACCAGATCAGGAATTAGCTCAAGCAGTATTTACACAATTGATTAATCCAGCTTATGAACAACTCAATCAGACGAAAAAACGCTTAAATGTAATAAATTTACTACGCTCAGAAGCAGAAGTTTTAGATCCACAGAAAGTCCGTGCTATCAAAGTTTCTACCATTCAGGCAATATCAACAATGTCTGCTGAAGAAGCAGAATTATTTTATGAAGACGTAGTTACATCCTATGGGTATGAGCAATATCATTCATTACCTCAGTCATGTCACATAACACAGCAATTAAGTACGTTAAATATAGTCTATCTATCACACCAAAAACCAAACAGTCCACTGGCTAATCAATCTAAATCTATCATCCCCCAGGAAGAAAACCAGAGACCTCCAGACACCTCATCTTCAACAACAATTCTCAAACCAGAGCCAATAAGCTATGCTCAAGTTTACTATGAGAGAGCCGTAGAATATTATAATCAGGAAAACTGGAACTTAGCAGTAAAAGAACTGCGAGATGCTATTAAATTAGACCTAAATAACAGTGATTACTACGCACTACTGGGAGTAGTCCATTTTCACCAGAAATTTATAGGCATGAGTAAAGTCTACATCGGTCAAGCATTAAAAATTAATCCTCAACAACCACTAGCCTTAAAATACGCTGCCCTTTTGCCAATTCAAGTCAATGAAACAGTTAAGCCTCAATCAATGTCCAAAGCCTTGAGTATTGCTTCTTTCTTAGGTAAGTTTTTATCAACCAAACTTCATTAACATCCCCCCTAACTCTATCCACTTGAAGTCAAGTAGTGAAATTTCGGTAAAAACTCCTACTTGAACCGAAGTAGTTTCCCTAGATGAATCTTCTACACTAAAATGGGAACAGAGACAAAATTTGAAGCTACTGAAGTCATAGCACTCAGTTAAAGAAAAGCAAAATGGGATTCTTCGACTCGGAAATAGTCCAGCACGAAGCCAAGCAATTGTTTGAAGATTATCAAGCACTGATTCAGCTTGGCAACAGCTACGGCAAATTTGACCGCGAGGGCAAAAAGCTGTTTATTGAGCAAATGGAATCCATGATGGACAGATATCGCGTCTTTATGAAGCGTTTCGAGCTATCAGAGGATTTCATGGCGCAAATGACCATACAGCAACTAAAAACTCAACTAGGTCAGTTTGGCGTAACTCCACAGCAAATGTTTGATCAGTGCGATTCGTTGTTAGCTGAATCACGGTAATCAGTCCGTACATAAGCTAACCAACCCAATCCAATCCAATCATGGAAAAAGGTTGAACTCTCGGTCTGATATGGGTGAAAGTCCCATCTACCAGACTCAGGTATGACTCCCTATCTGCCCACGATGACCCGACTCGGTATCGGGAGGTCGAAGCTGGGAACAGGGCATAATCAGACATCCGTTGTGGGGTGACACTGGTGCTAATGGGGAGTTCCTACGGTGAAACACCAGCCTAGAAAAGCAACCGAACATTGAGCAGGACACAACAGCAAAATCCTGACTTCACTGGAGCATAATTCCCGCCGCATATTGGTCAGATAGCGGTAAGAGTCTAGGGAATCCAGTGGTTGAATTGGCTACACCTAACGGAACTATCAATCAACCGAGGGAACGAATAAAAACGGATTGAGGGTCTAAGGGCGGTCGAACCCTAAGTAGGCTGGACGAGCAGCGGAAATCCCTCAATCCGGGTAGGACAGGCCGTAATTGGTCTGAGGTGTTCAGAATACACAAATGGTCGCAGAGCATGATTAGACACAGAGGCAACTCTAGTGAATCCTGGAAGACGTTGCCTTGGAAGAAATTCCGCCGTAACTTATTCCGCCTACAAAAACGCGTGTATAAAGCTGTTCTTGTTGGAGACAAGCGCAAAGCGAAGTCCTTACAAAAGCTGATTCTGAAATCAACCTCCGCAAGATTACTGGCTATTCGTCAAGTAACACAGCTAAATGCTGGGCAAAAGACAGCGGGAATTGACGGTAAAACCGCGCTCTCTTTTGAGCAAAGGTTTCAACTGAGCGAAAAACTCTCAAGCGAATGTAACGACTGGAAACACCAGGGATTACGTGAAATACCTATCCCCAAAAAGGATGGCAAAACCCGAATTCTCAAAGTCCCCACTATTGCAGATAGGGCGTATCAATGCCTTGTTAAATACGCATTAGATCCAGCACACGAAGCAACTTTCCATGACAGGAGCTACGGGTTTAGAACGAGACGCTCGGCACACGATGCCCAGAAAATCCTGTTCAATAACCTAAATTCTCGCGTCAACGGAATAGATAAACGAGTTATAGAACTCGACATCGAAAAATGCTTTGATAGGATAAACCACACCGCCATTATGGACAGACTCATTGCTCCCAAGAGCATAAGACAAGGAATTTTCCGATGTCTCAAAGCCGGAGTTAATCCAGAGTTTCCCGAACAAGGAACACCTCAAGGTGGTATGGTAAGCCCACTATTAGCTAACATCGCCTTAAATGGGATTGAAAGTATTCACAGATATCACAGGACATCCAACTGTAGAATCACAGACAAAACCTCCAAGGAATATATTATTGAGCCATCAGTCCGCTACGCAGATGACATGGTAATAATACTCCGTCCCCAAGACGATGCTACCGTTATACTTGATAAAATCAGTCAGTTTTTAGCAGAGCGGGGAATGAAAGTCAGTGAGCAAAAGACAAAGCTAACCGCCGCGACAGATGGGTTTGATTTCCTCGGCTGGAACTTTAAAATCCAGAAAAACGGAAAGTTTAGATGTACCCCCTCAGTGGATAACTACAAAGCTTTTCGCAAGAAAGTAAAACACATCATCAACAACTCGAATTATGGTGCTACCACAAAGGCTGAGAAATTAGCCCCAGTAGTTAGAGGTTGGAGGAATTACCACCGCTTCTGCAAGATGGATGGGTCGAAGTTTTCCTTATGGCACATCAATCACAGAGCATTCAGGGTATTCAACAAGGAAACTAAGCAGAATCGCCATACCTGCCACGAGCTAATCAAGAAAGCATTCCCAGCAGTTCCTTACTCCGAAAACAAACACATCAATGTCAAAGGTGAGAAATCACCCTACGATGGAGATTTAAGTTACTGGAGCGAGCGCAACAGCAAGCTCTATAACAGCGATACCTCTAAAGCCCTTAAACGGCAAAACCATAAATGTGGTCATTGTGGATTGAAAATGATTGGGGATGAGAAGGTACATTTGCATCATTGTTGATGGAAACCATAACAATTGGAAACCTAAAAACCTTCTAGCCATTCACTTTCATCTGCCACGATTATATACATATCAGCAAAAGCGGAAGCTAAGAACATCGGGAGCCGGGTGCGGTGAAAGTCGCACGCCCGGATCTAACTGAGAGGGGCGAGGAATAATATCCTCCCTCGACTCAACCAATGAACGTGACATTAGAAAGGATGAAAGCGGAATTGGAACAAACAAAATAACTGGGAACAGGGGAGGCAGTGGGAAAATTCTTTCTCCCACTGACAACGGACAACGGACAACTGTACGGGCGAAGTATTTGGAGAACTATTTTTGGCAATGACCGATAATTTATCTTCCAAATGCTTCGCCCCTACTGACAACTGACAACTGACCAATTAGTTTGATTTGGGACGGGGAAACTGAGAAGGAGGCTTAAACTTTTCTACGGGTACGCCCTTAAGTGCTTTTGTCATAAAATCTCGCCAAATGGGGGCTACAGTACCACCACCAGTTGCTCCACTAGCTAACTGTTTGCTGTCGTCCCGTCCTACCCAGACAGCAGTAGTTAGTTGGGGTACAGTACCTACAAACCAAATATCCTTTTCTGAGGATGTAGTTCCGGTTTTACCTGCACTTGGTCTATCTATAGCTGCACCTTTTCCCGTACCTTCGGTCATTACTGAAGTCATGATATCAATAGTCGCTGCTGATGCCCAAGGGTCAAGAACTTGTTTAGGTTTGGGTGTATTATCGAGAATCACGTTACCAGCACTATCTGTAATTCTCACAATTACAGTAGATGGTGACTGCCAGCCATAATTAGCAAAGGTAGCATAGGCACTGGCCATTTCTAGGGGAGTGACACCAATAGCACCCAAAGGTAAAGAGGTAACAGGTTCCATGGGACTCATAATTCCTAATGTCCGGCAGGTTTCAATCACCTTATTCATCCCCACCGATTTACCAAGTTTAATCACTGGGATGTTTCGAGATTGAGCGAGGGCTTTGCGAATTGACATCGCTCCGGCAAAGCCACCATCATAGTTTCTTGGGAAGTACCTATTATTACCATCTTGGTAGCTGACTGGAGCATCTATCACTGTGCTATCTGGTGCATATTTGCCAGTAGCAAAGGCGGTATAGTAAACAAATGGTTTAAATGAAGAGCCTGGTTGTCGTTGAGCTTGTGTAGCTCGGTTAAATTCACTGGCTTTGTAATCTACACCACCGACAAGGGCTTTCACAAAATGGGTGCGGGGATCAATTGACACTAAGGCCATTTGATTCTTATTCAACCCTTGAGACTGAAGCTTTTCATGCCAATCTCTAACGGTTTCTTCGGCCATTGCTTGGAATTTAGCATCAACCGTAGTTTGGACGCGCATTCCCCCTTTGAGCAGAGAATCACGTCCAAATTTTTTCGCCAACTCTTGGGCTACAGTGTTGGTAATATAAGGTGAGGCACTACCTTGAAAAGACCTGATTTTACCCAGTTTAATTGGTTGTTTCAGGGCATCATCATATTCTTTTTGGGTAATCCAATTCAATTCGATCATTCGCCCCAGAACTTCCTTTTGTTTCTGTTTGGCCAATTTCATACTCGCAAAAGGGCTAAACTCTTCTGGTGCTTGGATTAAACCCGCCATCATAGCTGATTCACCCAAAGTTAAATATTCTGCTGATTTATTAAAATAACTGCGGGCTGCTGTTTGCACACCGTAATTGTTATGACCCCAATAAACTTGATTGAGGTACATTTCTAGAATTTCCTCTTTGCTGAGGATTTGCTCTAACCGAATTGCTAGGACAGCCTCTGCCAATTTCCGCGTAAAAGCCCGTTTTTGAGATAAAAATAGGTTTTTAACTAATTGCATGGTGATAGTAGAACCACCTTCTTTGACTCCACCTGCGACCATGTTAACGATGACAGCACGACCAACACCAGTGGGGTTAATCCCATGATGATCGTAGAAGTGACCATCTTCACTGGCTAGGACGGCGCGTTTGAGGTTGGGGGAAACTTTATTGAGGGGTACTACTTCTCGGTTAGCTTCTCCGTGAATACTGGTTAAAAGTTTGCCTTTTATATCGTATATGTAAGTTGTTTCCGAGGGGAAAAAGTTTTTTATTTGTCTAACATCTGGTAAATTACGGAAACTAATGGCTAAACCTACCAGTGTTCCCGCAACAATAGAGCTTGTTAGGAGTGTTATGGATAGCAAAGTACCGCCAGTTATCTGACCTACTCCCTTAAAAAACTCAAATCCAGATGAATCCTTCTCTTGTGGTTGTTTGTTTGCAAAAGTCCTAGACGACACGGCGATCTCACTTCCTCACTTGTAAATTTAAATGTAATTCATTAAATGGAAAAAGGCAGTTAATTTTTTGTAATTATAGTAATCTGGCCGGAGAAAGGACAGATAATTGGTTTGTGAACATAACAGACTTAACTTTTAGAGTGGAAAGTATAGTTAATAGCGAATTTCTTAGTATGACGCAAAGTTTCTCTTGGTTGCATCGTGGTGTGGCAGAAATTTTTCCGCAACCCCATGTTGGTGATAATGATACGGAAAGTTTGGAAAAGCGATTACTCAATTCTGACCGTCCTTTAAGAATTAAACTAGGTATTGACCCGACTGGGGCAGATATTCATTTTGGTCATAGTATACCTGTACGGAAATTACGGGCTTTTCAAGATGCTGGTCATACAGCGGTACTGATTATTGGTGATTTTACTGCCCGAATTGGTGATCCTACTGGTAAATCTGAGGTGCGTCGTCAACTTACGGAAGCTGATGTGGCACAAAATGCCCAAACTTATCTTGACCAAGTCCGTCCTATTTTAGATTTTGATACTCCCGGTAGGTTAGAAGTCCGTTATAACTCAGAATGGCTTTCCCGTCTAGATTTGGGGAAAACTTTGGAGTTACTTTCCACAATGACGGTCGGACAAATGTTAGCGAAGGAAGGTTTTGCGGAACGTTATAAACAAGAGAATCCTATTTTTCTCCATGAGTTCCTGTATCCACTGATGCAAGGTTATGATTCTGTGGCTGTGGAAGCTGATGTGGAATTGGGAGGGACTGATCAAAAATTTAACATCGCTGTGGGACGAGATCTACAACGTCATTTTGGTCTAAAACCTCAATTTGGACTGTTATTACCAATTTTAATTGGGACTGATGGTGTCCAAAAAATGTCTAAGTCTTTAGGTAATTATGTGGGTTTGGGAGAACATCCTTCCCAAAAGTATCAAAAACTTCAAGGTATACCAGATAATTTACTGTCGCAGTATTTTGAATTGCTGACGGATTTACCTTTGGATAGTCTGCCAGAAAACCCGCGCCACGCCCAAGAATTTTTAGCCTGGGAAATTGTCCGTCAGTATCACGGTGAACAAGCAGCTAATGAGGCGAAGGAAGCGGCAAAAAGTGGTGGGAAGGAGGGAGCATTACCAGAATTTTCTCTAGCTGCTATTCCTCAATTTCCGGCGAAATTAGCGTTTATTTTAGGTGCTACCGGTTTATGTAAAAGTACAGCCGAAGGTAAACGGAAAATTCAGGAGGGTGGAGTGAGGATAAATGGTGATAAGATTGCTGATGCGGATTTAAGTTTTTTTACACCTGATGATTTATATGATAAGGTGTTACAGGTGGGTAAGAAGAATTTTGTGCGGTTGGTAAAGTAGCTGTCAGCTATCAGCTTAAAATGCAAAACGGAAAACATCACGAAAGTAGGGGTAATTCATGAATTACCCCTACGAAACAATTAGGTTTTTGATTACTTCCTGGGTAAGTCTTAATAATGTTGTCATTATCAATAATTCTTAAAAGTCATGATTCAAACCTTAACTAAAATTGTTACATTCGAGGAATTTGTTAACTGGCTTCCTGACAATTCCGATATACGTTATGAATTACATCGTGGAGAAATTGTTAAAATGGCGCAACCAATAACGAACCACAGAGGCACAGAGAACACAGAGAAATGAGGGTTTGAGGAATATTTTGCGTAAGTCCTGTAATCTTAACAAAAATTTCTGACATATTCCCTGAAAATAGGAGATAAATGAAAAAATATGTTATCCTCTATAATTTTGTGAATTAAATACCTTTTTTGTAGAGATTCTAACCCATTAATAAAATTAGTAGAAGATAATTCTAAGGTAATTTTTAAATCTTTTCTAGATACAGGTTGATTACATTTACTCAATGCTAAAATAATCTGTTTTTCAATGGGTGATATTTTGTTAAATATTTGACTAAATAAAGATTGCATTTCTTGAGTAATTACTAATTCATTTTCTGCTAAAAATTCACCAACTTTACCATTAAAAATCTTTTTAATTGAGATGGTAATAGTTTTTAGAAACAATGGATGACCTGTATATAATATCATTAAATTTAACCAAGTATCTTCATCTTTTAATCCGGTATTTTTGAGAATATCTATATTTTCTAGTCCTGATAATTCTAAAGACTTAATGGGATATAATTCTTCATCTAAAGATTCCATTTCTGGACATTGTTCTTGACTCATTAATATGACGCTACTTTGATGTTGGGTTTCTGTAATCATTTTGAATAAGGTTTGATAGTCTTGATATTCTGGTTGATATTTTCCCGCAAATTGATGAGGAGTAAAGATATTTTGTACATCATCAAGGATTATTAAGCATTTTTTATTTGTGAGAATATCAAATAATTGTTTTAATTTATCATTTATAGTTGCTTTGGGTTCTTGTTGACAAGTATTTAATAAGTCGTTAATTAGTAAATTTAGGGATTTTGGAAATTTTAAACTTCTCCAAATAATAACTTCAAACTTTTGTTGATGTAAGTCTATAAATCTTTTAACGAGTGTGGTTTTACCAATACCAGATAATCCTAAGATGGAGATTAAATTAGTAGTTTGGTTTAATATCCAATTAAATAAAGTATCAATTTCGGAAATGCGATCGCAAAAACGATTAATTTTAGGAGCAATAGTTAAATCATAATAGAGTTGATTCTTAATACCTTGTTTTGTATTTTTAGAAGATTCATTATTATCATTATGACAATAATTTATCTGATTATTACCAAAATTATAAAACTGAGAATTATTTATAACTCTTTCTATAGTCCAACAAAAATTATGCTTATTAACATCTTCTCCTAAAGATTCTGATAAAATTTGCCATAGTTTAAAAAAAGTTTTTTGGAGATCTGCGTAAATGGAATTTAGCATTTAAATTGAAATATTACTATTCTTAGTAGCAACTCTTGCTGGTTGGGTAGATACAATTGCAGGAGGAGGAGGATTAATAACCATACCAACAATGTTAATACTTGGTATCCCACCTTCAGTTGCATTGGCTACTAACAAATTACAGGGAAGTAGTGGAACATTAGTTGCTTCATTATATTTTATAAGGAAAGGGATTGTTAATTTAAATAACAGTAAATTATTGCTATTCACAACTTTCATAGGTTCTGTCTTAGGTGGAAGAATGTTATTATTTATTAATTCTGAAGTTTTAAGGGGCGTTATCCCTATATTGTTAATATTAATGGGTTTATATTTTCTTTTTTCACAAAACATTGGAATCGTTGATCGTAAACCCCGAATTTCTTATATATCTTTTTCTGTTTTCGTCGCACCAATCTTAGGATTTTATGATGGTTTTTTTGGTCCTGGAACTGGAACATTTATGACCTTAGCATTTGTTAGTTTATGTGGTTATAACTTATCTAAATCAACTGCAAATGCTAAAATTTTGAACTTTACCAGTAACTTTTCAGCTTTGATTTATTTTGTCTTTTTTGGTGAGATTTACTGGAAAATTGGTATTTTCATGATTGCGGGCCAGATTATCGGCTCATCTATAGCCGCAAAAATGATTTTGGAAAAAGGGACAGCTTTAATTCGACCAGTAGTAGTTTCTGTCTGCTTTTTAATGTCTGCTAAGTTATTGTTTGAGTTTTTAAAGAGTCAATTTTTCTAAAGGTATTCTTTTTCCCGCTTTCGCTTCTTGTAATGCTGTTTTTAAACTTGCTTTAATTTCCATAACAGAGGTATCATCAGAATCAGATTCAGTTTCATCTGGTACAAGGATAATGACTCTGACTTGTTTAAGTGCATGAATTTCTAAAGGTTTATCTAATAATAATTGACCTTTTTCATCAAATTTTCCCATGACTTCAAAAGCTTTCATTGTTTGACCTCAAATAGATAAGAATACAATTATAGCTGAATATAATCCACTGACAAATATCCTTCATTGCTTCATATAAATTGTTATTTCCAGAAACCGCATGATAAGACTTTTCACCACTGGCATTTGATATAGCTAAAATAGCAACTGTATTCATAATGCAGATGAAGAATATAAGTGATTTTATTATAAAATATTATTATACGATAAATTAGAAAATATTTTTGCTAATCACAATATCATAAACTGTCTATTTTGTCAACCCACCCTTGACGTTGCTTTACAAAACTACATCAAGGTATTTCTAAATTTGTCCAAAAAATTCTCTATCACTCCTGAATATTTTCCCCGTCCTCACTTTCCCTATTTCTCAAATACCTATAAATAAAGGATTTCCAGATTCTACTTCCTACAATTTTAGAAAATTGATATACTAAGGCTAGATTTTGAAATTTTACCAAATCGCTGAAACTATTGCAAGATCGTTGATAAATAGAAATTATTCTCAATAAAATATTAAGAAAATATAAATATGAAGTTATATTAATTTTTCTAAAATAGAAATATTTAAACTATTTTCCAAATATTCATAATTTACACTTATAAATTAGGGAAATAACAGGGTTAAGAGCAAAAATTTTGTTGTAGTCTATTACACAGTATTTATATGTTATTAAACACTTGTAGGCTTTAATTAAGTAAATCTAATTGTTAAACTACTCAAAAGTAGTCATATTAAACATCGCTATTAAAGTATAATAAATTGGATAATATGTAATAAGTAATAATAAGAATTATGAATGCTGACAAAATTATTGTTCCTTTAGATGTACCAGATTTAGAAAGTGCGATCGCTCTAATTAATAAACTTCCCCAAGTCACTTTCTGGAAAGTTGGTTTGGAGTTGTTTACTAGCACTGGTCCCAAGATTCTGGAAATCCTCAAATCTCAAGAAAAGCGAATTTTCCTAGATTTGAAATTTCACGATATCCCCAATACTGTCGCCGGTGCTTGTCGCGCTGCGGCTGGTTATGGGGTGGATTTATTGACAATTCACGCAACTTGTGGTAATGATGCTTTAAAAGCTGCGGCGGAAGCGGTGCAAATTGGGGCGGAAAAAGCCGGGACAAAACCACCTCAGTTAATCGCTATTACGTTGTTAACCAGTATTTCGGCGCGACAATTGGCGGTTGATTTAAAAATACCTTTAGAATTGCCAGAATTTGCTTTAGAAATGGCACTGTTGGCACAGAATTCTGGTTTAAATGGGGCTGTTTGTTCTCCCCAAGAGGTGCAACAATTAAGAGCAAGTTGTGAAAAAGACTTTTTGCTGGTTTGTCCAGGGGTGCGGCCAACATGGGCCGAGAAGGGAGATCAAAAGCGATCGCTCACTCCCTCTCAAGCTATCACAGCGGGTGCAGACTATCTCGTTATCGGTCGTCCCATTACTGCGGCGGCTGTTCCTGAGTTAGCTTGGAATCAGATTGTTGAGGAGTTGAAGATATAATCTGATTATCAAGATAGTTCTTCCTCGTCATCTTCATGATAACAAATTCAAAATCAATTGTCAACCCTCTTAATACTATTTTTTTGCTTTTGTTGGGAGTAAATTAATAACGAGCAAATATTTGAATCAAATCGGTTTTACGTTTTAGGAAAAAATATCTGTCTAACAATCAAGATTTATCAATTACTGCCAAATTTGCAGATAGTTCATCTTCTTCAAACGCATCTGAATACAGTCTTTTATTAAAGACGTTCATTAGATCCTGAACTGCAACTTCTTTAACGCGAATTCCGTCAACATCATACAATTCTCTAGTATTGTTCTTAGTAATTATCCATACCTGACAATTTTTACCCTGGATTTGCAGAGTTTTTTTTCTAACATCGCCATTTGTTAATCTAAAATCAATTGTGATCTGAGAGTTCTTCAATTTATTGACATAATTTTCAATTTGTTCTTTTTTGTGTTCTTCAAAAGTGTTTCTGAGAGTACAGTCATACATCACTGCTAGACTACCAATTATGAAAAAACCATCGGCTCTACCAGCTTGGTTTTTTTTATCGTATTGATATAAACTGTGAATACCAAGTAGCCTGAGAATCATAAATGTATAATCCTCAAACTCTGCTGGATCTGATAGTGTCTTATGATTACCCAAAAATAAACAAATTTTTTCCTTGAGTTCTTTTAAATTGAAAATATTGTTATTATAAACTTGTAAATTGGTGATTGATTTTTCTATCTCAGAAGTTTGTGAATTGATTGGTGATACTATATCAGAAGTTTGTATATTAGTAACTGAATGTATAGGTTGATTTGTTCTAGGTGACAGCAATTGGATATGTTTAACTGATTTTATAACCCTCCCATCTCTATAATTTATAATTTTTACTACAAATCTAACTTTATCTCCTTTTACAATATTTTCTATTTGTATTTCCTCTAAATCTTCTTTAAAAAAGAATAAATCTTTATTTAGATTGTCTAATGGTTGGTCGGTTTTGATAAAACCGTTACCTTTTTCTATGCTTACCCAATTGATAACACCTGTTAAACTAATGGTCTTATTCAAGAAACGCACTTCCTGGGCAATTTTTTGTATAGTCCCATCTTTTCTATTCCATTCAGTAATACTGAATTCTACTACATCTGCTCGTTCAACATATTCAATACTGATACCAATCAGTTTATCAGCAAAGAAAAGTATGTCACCTTCATGACCAGGTATTGGTCTATCGGGATCAATAAATCCCAGACGACTTTTGCCTTCCTTAATACTAATAGCTCGGATTTTTCCTGTGAATTTCACGCTCATTGACTGACAACTCCTAAAAGTGGTAAATATAGGCCTGCCTAAAAACTGCACAAGCTAACAGTTCTCGGTGTTAGTATTTTATACTATACATTTTGGTACAAAAGATGTCAAAGCTGTTATTGCTTATCAGTACAAGTAAATAGAAAATCGGGATCACCATAAAGCGATAGGTTTAGGTTAATTAGACACCAATTATGGCAAAAACAAGCAATGCTAAAGCCTTTCTGTAGTTTAGGAGTTCAAAAGCAAGAAAGAAGAAGGAAGAAGAAAGTAAATTTCTCTCCTGCTTTTTGGTGCTTATATTTGATAGCCTGTAATTGCTGGCTATTTATTGCTCCTGGATTTCATTACTCCGCTTATGCTAAAAATATTCCTCCCAAACCTGTAAATCCCAAAATTAGTAATTCTTGTTCTGAGCAAAGTTTAGAAACTTTAACAACTCAGCTAATGTTAGATTTACCTAGCTATACTAATCGTGTTATCCAGCGTGCGCGTATTCTGAAACGGAGTGTTGATACTTTTTCCTATATCTTAGCTGCGGGTAAACCAGAATTTGAACCTTTACCATTAAATCCAAGTATTGATAATGGGGATAAGTATAACGCCAAAGGAGTAAAACAGGTTTTCTTTACTACCCTAGAACGGACATATATCCACAAAAAACCTGTGGAATTACAAGAATTTCACAGGCTATTTTTGACAAAAACGAACATTGGTTGGACTGTGGTAATGATGTTTACCCAAGACGGTAGTTATCCAGTCAAACCACCTATCGCACCACCGAGAAATAGTAGTAACGGGGCGATCGCTCAAGGTGTTAAACTATGGTTACGGGATTGTCAAGCTGGCAGTGTTCGATAATCATATCATTGTTTTTGTTTCGCGCAGAGGCGCAGAGAAGCAAAGGCGCAAAGGAAGAAATACATGATTACCCTTGGGGAATTTGATTTAATTCTGCTGTCAGTTTTTCTTGATTGCGTCTGCGGATTTTGGCGTAAAGTTGAATAGTCACAGCCATGAAAATCACTAAGCCAAAAATTAACCAAGCTGTAATATCCGTTGGTAAGTTATTCTTAAATGTCGCCAACATCACAATTACAACTAATAAAAGTGTTGGTGCTTCATTTAATGCGCGTAAACTTTGACCAGTCCACTTACATTCATTCGCTGCTAACTGCTTCATTAATCTTCCACAGTAATAATGATAGCCAATTAAAATCCCTACAAACCCTAATTTGAAATGTAACCAAGGTTCTTGTAACAGTTCCATGTTTGTAGATAAGATTCCAATGGCCATTGCTACCGTTACGCACATACCTGGAGTGGTAATAATATCGTAAAGACGCTTTTCCATGATTTGATACTGGTTTTTCAGTATCGTTCTTGCTGGTTCTGGTTCAAGGTTCGCTTCAACGTGGTAGATAAACAACCGCACTAGGTAAAATAACCCCGCAAACCAAACCACAAAGCCAATAATATGAAATGCTTTAAACCACGAATAAGCCATGAATCCTAACCTACCTTCATCAATTTACAAATGATTGCATCTACTCTCATTATCAGGTTATGGTGATTTTACAGCAAGGATGCAGGTAGGTTAAGAAGTGTAAATCTTATATTTATCATCATCATATTTCATCCTCAACTACTTCTTCTTCCATATTGAACTCAACTCGACTTTGTAAAACTATTTCTTCAATTACTTGAATACCCCTTTGAAAATCTAAGACTTTATTAAAACGAAGTATTAGTTCTGGAATATTTATCACTTCCTCTATACATTCCATATATTTCTTAATAATAGCTTTGATTTGATATCTTATCCTGGCTTGTTCCTCAATATTTTTGAGTAAATATTCAACTTTATCCTCAGTTTTGATTACAAAAGTAACTGGATATTTTTGTACCTTATCAATATCTAAAAAATATTTTCCCGTATCTAAAGTTTCTGTAACTTGAAAAAACCTTCCCAGAGGCTTCATAACAAAATCTATCCCACCATCATTTGCATTTGTGCGTCCAGTCTTATACAAAATCAAATGATCAACATTTAATTCATATTGTGACCAACCCCAGTATATTTTTTGTTCTGCATAATACTGTTTTAAAATCGCATAACTCACAATTTCAAATACTCTAGCATCTACATTTGACTTTAATAGACTTCTAATAAATTCAATTGCTGCTTCAGATGACTGATTTTGAATTTCCATCATTTTTTGACAATAAATCATGAATTCATTGAATGATTTCATTCTGGCTTGAATATAAGCATCAATGATATCTTTAACAGATTCAGAAATATTGATTAATTGCTCACCAATTTCGATTTTTAAAAGATTTTCATTAATCCAATATCTATTTGTTGTTGAATCTCTTATTATTGGTAAATAATCTGAGGTGCGAAAATATTTTTTAAATTCTTCATTTAAACGATGATTTAGAGCATGATTTTGAAGTTTCCTTCCAAAAGGTAGTTCTCTTTGTCTCATTAATAGAGTAGTATATTGTGCGCCTTCATAATCTTCATAGCCATTCTGTATATGAAAGTTATTTTGCAAATAATCTTCAATTAAAACATATATAGCATAATGATTAGCAAAGCTGGCTCTTGATTTTGAACCACGATTTGCAGCTTTAGTTTTAAGATTGATATATTGTAATAATTGACTATTGTTTAAAATAATATCTCCATCTCCAGGAAAATATTTATTAAGAATATTAATTATTGTTTTCGTGAAATCATGCTGTAGTATTTGCATCAAAGATACTCCCTTGGATAAAATCTAAATCTACTTTTTTACCATTTTTATTTTTGACATTATGGTTTTTCTGTGGTGGTAAGAGTTTTTCTCCTTTATATTCTGCCATTTTTAAAACCCTTCTTAACCCAATTTTTAGATATTCTTCTTGTAGTTCAATACTGATAGATTCCCTACCTAAAACTTTAGCTACAGCAGCAGTTGTAAAAGTTCCAGCAAAAGGATCAAGTATTAAGCTTCCTTCATGGCTACTTGCTAAAATAATTCTTTCTAATAATGACGCTGGTTTTTGTGAAGGATGGTTTTCGTATTCTTCCATGCGATATCTAACACGGGGAAAATACCAAGCATTACCAGGTACTTTTTCTGTATTATAGGGAGTAGGAACTGATTTCCTGTAATCAATTAATTTACGTTGTGCGCCTGTTTTTGCTTCAACTTTGATATCATCTGCATTAAAAATATAATTATTTTTATTTTTGACACAATGAAGAATAGGTTCATACATTGAACCAAAGTATTTTGTAGCTTGAACTCCAGAACTATCATAATGCCATATTATGCGACTGAGAATAGTTAATTTTTTTCTCAAGTAAATATCAAAATAAGGCATTGCTTGGGTACTTGTCATCACATAAATTGTACCATTTTGTTTGAGAATGCGAATACATTCATCAAGCCATTGATATGACCAATTTATATATTCTGCTTCTGATTCCCATTTATCATGGAAATTACCAAATTTCTTACCTATATTATAGGGAGGATCGATAAAAATTAAATCTACTGATTCTGAAGGAATATGATTTGATAAAACGCTAATAGCATCACCATGAAAGATGGTATGTTGTTGATTTGTATATTGTTCAATCATTATTTTAAATAGGTAGAAAAGATTTTGAATGTGCAGATCAAAAACTGATATAGTATTTCCTCGTCTAAAGAAGTACAAAAACATCTGCGTTTGTCTGCGTTTGTCTGCGTTTAATTATTACTTCTTTTACCTCACTTGAATAGGAATTGCTATAAAGTAATATATCATGTGACTTTACTATCCTTCTTCTCAGAAATACAAAAAAGAGGGATAGCAGAGAACAAGAAACACAGGTTTATAACTAATTCGACTGGGAACGCCGGACAAATGGTAATAAATCCTGTAAAATCACTTCATGATAATGTTCTTGGGGATAATGTCCCACATTATTAAGTTTAATTATTTCACCATTGGCGACAGATTTAACGAAAGTTTCCGCCATATCTACAGATAACCAAGGATCAATTATCCCCCATTGGACTAAAATAGGTTGTGGCCATTCTTTAAACCCATTTTCTATTTCTATCATCGCTTTTTCTAGTTGAAAATTGCGAATTGTGGTGAGGAGACTTCTCCCAGAAGCAGAACTTTTCAAAAATGGTTTTCTATAAATATCTAAATCTTCATCTTCAATGCGGTAACGACTACCCCCTTCCAATGTTCTATCAACCAACAAAGGATCTTGGGTAATGATATCTCCAGCTAATGGTAAACCCATTTGTTTGATTTTCCAAGGAATTTTGGCAGAAGTGGTAATGGGTGTATTTAAAATCGCAATATTAGCAATCTTTTCAGGATGACGTAAGGCATATTGTAACCCAACTGAACCTAAAAATCCTTGGACAACTAAGGAAAATCTTTCTAATTCTAAAGCTTTAACAAATCCATCCAAAGCTGTGATAAATGCGTCCGGAGTATAAGCAAAATCCTGTTTTTCGGGTTTACCAGAAAATCCGTAACCAATCCAGTCCGGTGCGATCGCTCTATTTCCCTGTGCTGCTAAACTGGGAATAACATTTCTCCAACTATAACTTTGAGAAACTAACCCGTGTAAGCATAACACAGGGATTAAATCAGTTCTCCCAATCGGTTCAGCTTCCCGATAAAACCATTCTAAAGAATCTACCGTAATTTTATGTTCTTGAATTGACACGCTATTTTCCTATTTGGGAATGCAATAACACTGTACAAGTGCTACATTATCATCCTACAAATAGGTAACAGGTGAGCAAATTCAACCTTTGCGCCTTTGCGCGTGCATCTTTCAGAGTAACTTCGTTAACGCGCAGCGTGCCGTAGGCATAACATAATTCCTAAAAAAAGAAAAAAATTTCGCATTTTATAGATAAAGGGGGTTGACTTGCGGCTGGGAATCTGATATAGTTGAAACTGACGAGGAAGAACTATCTTGCCATAAAAATTAATTAAACTCCAATACCTTTTCCTTCTTCTCGCCATAACTGATTTAACCTGTTAGCGGGCATGGTTAAATACAAAACATCTCCAGGGGCGAGAATCGTTTCTAATAAATCCCAGCCCTGTACAGTTTCGTGGTTGATTTCCACATACAAAGGCACAAAATCCGCCAACTTGGCCACATCTTTCACCCACTCATCACAGAAAGGGTGTATTGGTGTAATTGTGGTGGCAAAAGCTACCCATAAATTATCAGCAATAATGCCATTACCAATAATCCTACCACCTAGGGCAGCAGCAGCGAAGGCAGGGGCAGCTAGTTCAGCGGGACTGAGTACAGCTTCAAAGTCAAATACCTGTTGTGCTATACCAGCAAAATCGGGATCAGCATAGTTGACAATCACAGGAATATTCGGTGCTAAAGCCTTAGCTTTGAGAGCAATTTCCAAATTAGTAGCATCATTGCTAGTGACAGCTAAAACTGCGGTAGCTGTGTTGATATTACTTGACTGTAGAGTAGCGCGAAAACTGGCATCAGCAAGGATGACAGGAATACTCATACCTCTAGCAGTAGTCACATATCTATTATTAGCGTCTGTTTCAATTACTACTACTTCATGGCCACTCAGATGTAATTGTTGAACAATTCTAATGCCGATACCACTTAAACCGCAAACAATATAATGATTATGTTGGGGAATTCTCGCTGCGTCTAAAAATTGTTTTAAGCGACTACCCAGGATAAAATCTGTCAGCGTAGCGTACCAAAGCCCAATTACCACAGCCCCAATTAGCATAATGATAACGGTAAATAATTTGATGCTATCAGGTGCATTTTCTACGACTTTATCATTACCACCAGCCCCTGTAATCATGCCGACAGCAAAATATAAAGCATCAACAAAAGAGAGATTATGCTTACTGGCAACATAGGTAAATGTAGAGAGTAAAATAATTACTAATAAAGCTATTGCCATGCCGACAACTGATTGGGCGTGTTTCTGAAATTCCCTAATATTAGCAAAAGCTTTGATTAATTTTCTAATAAATGATTTACGTTGTGGACGAATGCGGGGTTGAGTGCCAATAATTAAGCGATCACCTACTTTCAATTGTTGATCTAATAACACTGCTGAAACTACATTCATTTTCCCTTGGATAGGGACATAATAAATCAGCATTCGCGTTGGATCTTCCCATAAACAGCTAATTTTTCTACCCTTCCAAGCATGATTTTCGTGAATATATTCTTCTTGAATTGGCCAAGTTTGCTCAAGTAATTTAATTTGGCCAATGGCTTTGTTTCCTAAAGCGGCAAAGGTAAATACTGGTGCGGCTAAACCCACAACACTCAAACTTAAATGATTTGACAAAGTTTGATCAAGACGTTCACCTAAATTCGTATTATAAAAACGGTTAATAATCCGAATTTGGGGATTAAGTACCCGTGCTTGCATCATGATTGATAAATTTAGGGCATCATCAGAAGTCGCAATTACTAAAGTATGTGCTTCGGTAATTCCCGCTGCTTGCAAAGTGGCAACTGCCTGTAACTCACCAACAATTACATTAGCAGCAGTTTCACCAGCAACGGGTTTGCGATGAATACCTACTACTAAAGCCCCATGTTCTCTCAGTAACCGAAATATTTTATATCCGGTACGCCCTAAGCCGCAAACAATAATTCGAGGTTTCATAAAACCGCAGCATAAAATTTATATAAATGGCTACATAGGGGGTGCTGAAAAAGTTGTCTGTGAGGGCTAGGAGTCAGGAGTCAGGAGTCAGGAGTCAGGAGGAAGAATTAGAAGAAGAGAAGAATAGTATTGAATCTGGTCAAGTGATAGGTTTTTGCTGATTTCAACCCTTATTCCTTGCACCTGATTCACCTTTTTTACCTTCAAACTCTTGATATATCTCAGTTCTAGGTTTATTCAGCAGCCCCTACATATCAATTATCAAAAAAGAATTCAGGAGTTGGAATTGAATTCAATAATCTCTATTCTTGCTTAACTAACGGGATAATAACTGTAACTGAACACACTATAGGGATAAGATCCCCGACTTCTTAGAAAAGTCGGGGATCTGACTCTTGCAGAAAATTAAAAATAATTAGAAAATGCACATAATAATCCGACAACCCTCTAACTAATGCGGGAAGCACAAGCAAAGAGGGGATGTCGAAAACGAACAAATTATGTGACTAAATCGGCATTGGCAGAAGTGCGTTTCAGCATGAATACAGCCACAATAATTCCCACAATGGCTAATCCCGCAGTTGGATAAAAGAAATTAGTGTAACTGCCGAAAATGTCTCTAATTTTGCCAGCTAATAAAGTTCCACCCAAAGCCCCCATACCGTAAGCAGTGAAGACAATACCGTAATTTTTGGCATAGTCTTGGGATTGAAACATGATTAAAGTAGAAGTGGGAGCGATCGCTAACCAACCCCCCAAAGCCAAGTAAAATAGCGAAAAAGCGACTATATAAGTGAGTACACTGCCCTTACCCGCACTCAGCATCATAATCGAACCAATCAAAATTAAAACAAAGGAAACAATTGCCCCCAACTTTGGCGTAAATTTGTCCGTAAACCACCCAAAAAACAACCGTCCCGCACCATTAAAGACAGCAAACAGAGAAACTGTATTTGCGGCTGTGGCTGCATCTAATTTAATAATTTCCTGTGCTAGAGGACTAGAAATACCAATAGCTGCCAGTCCCGCAAAAGAACCAATGGTGTAGCACAACCACAAGCCATAAAAACTGGAAGTCTGAAGAATTGATCCTGAAGTTGTCGTGTGAGAATTTGTTTGCACAGATCCGGGTGGAGTCCATCCTTCTGGTTGCCAACCTGGAGGAGGAGTTGTGAGGACAGTAGAAATAGCGGTAATAATAACTGCAAAAGCAATACCTAAAATTACAAAAGTTTGCTGAACTCCAAAAGCATCTATCAGAAACTTGGCCAAAGGTGCAGTAATTAAAGGTGACAAACCAAATCCAATCACAGTAGCGCCCACAGCCAAACCTTTTTTATCAGGAAACCACTTAGCCACCACAGCCAATGGTACACCGTAAGTGATACCCACACCCATACCAGCAATCACACCATAGGTAATAGTTAATGTAGGAATATTGCCACCCAAACTAGAGAGGATATAACCTACTGCCGTAATTAACCCACCAACACCTGTAATCAGACGAGTATCAAAACGATTGATATAAAAGCCAGTGATTGGCATTAAAATTGCGAATACAACCAGCAGCACCGTAAATGGTAATAGGCTATCAGTTGCACCCACACTAAGAAGTTTTTCCAAAGGTTTTCTAAAAATACTCCAAGAATAAACTGTACCCAAGCACAGTAAAACAGTGATACTTAGAGGTATCAGTAGCCATCGCCCTTTCTCCGCAGGCATACCAAATAATTGTAGTTTTTCCATTTGTTGTTATGTGAGGTGAATATATAATTTTTTTGCAGTATCTCACTTTTTGGCTAAATTGGCATAAATGTTTTTTATATCGAGGTGAGTACGTAGGATAGCGTGAAAAATTAGCTAAGATATTTCTGTTAATTCTTCTGGATAAACTGCTGTAAAGTAATCCTGGAAAGAATTAATCAGGGTTATTATGGCACTTTATTTAGATTCAGCTATTGCCGCAGAAGCCGAAATTGTTAAACATTGGGGTTGGGTAAAAGGTATCACCACCAACCCCACATTGTTAGCACAAGCCAACACCCCACCAGAAACCACCCTCAAAACCTTAGTTTCCTTAACTTCAGGTCCGGTATATTATCAACTCCTCGTTTCAGACAAAGAGAAAATGATAGCCCAAGGGAGAAAAGCTTTTGAAATTATTGGTTCTCAAACCATCTTAAAAATTCCTGCCACACCCCTAGGATTTGAGGTAGTAGCCACCCTTTCCTCAGAAATCACCTGTTCCGTCACCGGCATTTACAGCCCCGCACAAGCCGCAGTAGCCAAGGAAGCGGGGGCAAAAATCGCCATAGCCTATGTCAATCGGGCTGAACGCTTGTTAGGAGACGGTATTGCTTTGGTACGAGATATGGCCAGTATTCTCAAAGGCAGTAATGTGGAAATTTTAGCAGCTAGTATCAAGTCACCAGCAGAAGCAGCCGCGTCTCTCCAAGCCGGTGCTAATCATCTCACCTTACCATTGGCAATGTTGCAAGCCATAGCAAGCCATGAATTTTCCAATCAAACCGTGATTGATTTTGCGGCTGGAGGAATCGGCTTAACAATTTAAATTAATAGCCTCTAGTATATACTCCAACACCATTAGTGAATAAATGAAGGGTTTCACCCCTCATCCTTAAAACCTTGATTTTCCATAATCAAAATATTTTAAAATTGGTTTTATGGTCCTAGACAAAATGGCTTAAAAACCAGTGAAATCAATCTATATCGGGGATGATGGGTGTGACCCCCTATTAATTATTCCCGGAAAATATAGATTACAAACTGTTGGCAATGAACAAATAAAAAATTTAAAAATAAATGCCAAATTGGCAACCATCATGAAACGAACCAGGCTAAATTATATGAGTCGAGCAAAAACAAGGGATTCGTTAAGAGACTGAATCAATTAGCAAAAAGCTCTTGTTAAGATTGCTTAAAAAATAAATAGAATTAGTATTTGCTGCCTAGGAATACCTGCTAAGTATAGACGTTATCGTTAACCTGCAAATTACCCCCCTAATTAACGGTTCTCGTCTGTATGAATAAAGTTCCTAATCGCTTCAGCAGCAAATGATAGAGTGGGAGAGAAAGGCGCTTGGTAATGCCTCCTCCCACTCTCTTTTTTTGGGTACTTTTTATAAGTCGTGCAGCTTTTAATCTGTTGATTCTGACTGATAAATTCTGTGTTGAAAAAGTCTTTTTTGCACCAGTTGAATTGATTCTACAATTGCTTCTAATTTGACAGGCTTAGGAATAAAATCATCCATACCAACAGATAAACATTCATCTCTGTTTGACTGCATTGCATTGGCAGTCATAGCAATAATATAAGGACGATTAGTTTTACCCCATTCTTGATAAATTGCTTCTGTTGTTTCTATCCCATCTAATTCTGGCATTTGTATATCCATGAAAATAACATCATATATCTGTTGTTTTAATGCGGTTAATACCTCAACCCCATTATTGACAATATCTACTTGATATCCTAGTTTCTGAAATAATTTCTCAGCAATTTTCTGATTAACAATATTATCTTCAGCAATCAATATTTGTAAAGGAAATTTCTGGGAGAAATGGGTATCAAATTTAATGACTGGTTTTTGGATATCTTGATTTTTGGGGGTGAGAAAATCTAGCTCTACACTAAATAGACTACCTTGGGATAATTTACTAATGACTTTAATTTCACTACCCATTATTTGAGCTATTTTTTGACTAATTGCTAAACCTAATCCTGTGCCTTGAGATTTAAGTTTACTTTCTCCTACTTGCTCAAATGGTAAGAATATTTTGGCTAATTTTTCAGAGCTAATTCCCACACCAGTATCTGTGACTTGGAAGTTTATTTTAGTTAAATAAAATAACTCATTTTTTGGTTCTTGACTAATAAAATTAACAATCAAAGTTACTTTACCTGTATCCGTAAATTTAATAGCGTTTCCTAATAGATTTAGCAAAATCTGTTTTAAGCGTTTTTCATCGGTATGAATAATAATAGGTATTTTTTGGTCAAATTGATAGATAAAATCAATATTTTTTTCCATTGTAGAATAACGACAAATTTCGACTATCCCTTTCAAAAAATCAGGAAAGTTAAAATTTTGCAGTTCTAGTGCCATTTTTCCAGCTTCTATTTTAGAAATATCTAAAATATCATTAATTAATGATAATAAATGGACACCTGATTGATAAATGATTTGAATATCTTCTTTCTCTGATGTTGTTAATGTTGGTGAATCTTGAAAAATTTGAGAAATTCCTAAAATACCATTTAATGGTATCCGCAGTTCGTGACTCATGTTGGTGAGAAATTGACTTTTGTAACGGTTAGCATCTACATAATTTTGTTTTGCTAATTCTAATTCTAAATTTTGCTGAATAAGCTGTTCTTTTTGTTGCTCTAATATTTCTGCTATTTGCTGAAGTTCTAGCGATTTATCAAATAATTCCATTTGCGAATTTTTTAGGATTAATGTTGCTGTTTTTCTTTCACTAATCACAGCATTTAATACAAGTGTTGTTAAGACAATTACCCCAATAAAGCATTGTAGTAATAAAAGAGATTCATTTAAGTTAGAACGATTAAATGCTCCTAGTCCTCTAACTGTTCCTAAAATAGCCATTACAGCTACAAGTACAATTAAGTTTGTAGCAGCTAGTTTCCCAAACCGAAAAACTGCCCAAACTAAACAAGGAATAATCATGTATTCTATAAAGTAGTTACTAAAAAAAGCATTTTCACATATAATAATAACAATTGTTAATAAGAGTAAAATTTCGATAATTCCCCAAAAAGTTCTTGATTTTAGGTTAATTGCAAATTCTTGTTTGTGCGTTAAGAAATATTCCTTAAATAACTCTCCCCAAGTTAGTAATGCTGGAGTAAAAATAAAGATTCCAGCTACGTTAGATATCCACCAAGTTACCCATAAATTGGTAAAGTCAATAATAGATATTTTTCCTCCTAATGTTAATGCTGTTACTCCCGCAGTCGCATTCACAATTGGTCCAATCATCCCTGTGAATACTAAAAATTTCCTCACGTCGCTTAGTCGTTCTAGAGGAGAGGGTGTAGCAACTAATTTGCGAAATAGGAAACAACCCAGTAATATCCCAGAAGTTGTACCAATAGCAATTCCTAAAACCTGTAAAATTGAAGAAATGAGCGTAATGATATTGGTTGGATTAATAAATGCCCAAATATTTGCTAAGAATGACCCAATTAATACTCCTGGCCAAATCCAATACCCAAAAAGTAATATAGCAGCAGTAGCAAAACCATCAGGTGGCCAAACTGGTGTAACATTTTGGGGCGTAGAAGCGAGAATTCGAGAAAATTGTGCAGTTTCGTAGTATACTAAAGCTAAAACTGCTATCCATGTAGAACGGACTGATATAAATCCTAAGTTGAATTTCATTAATTTATAAGACCTCGCGGTAAGCGGGAAACTC
>NZ_VIKY01000034.1:0-9849 GCF_009711925.1 Dolichospermum sp. UHCC 0352
TGCGAAGCATTTGGAAGATAAATTATCGGTCATTGCCAAAATAGTTCTCCAAATGCTTCGCCCGTACAGTTGTCAGTGGCTAAGAATTTTACTTCTGACTCCTGAATTCTGACTTCTGTACCTTAATAATATTTAATATTTTTCAGACAAGAATAATCAGAGTTTTGAGCAATACTAACTACAATATTTGGATTGTTAGATGATGCAGCAACATACTTTAGCTGGGGAAATTACTCAGACTGGTGTGGGGTTACACAGTGGGGTCAATACTCAAGTACGAATATTACCATCACCACCAGGAAGTAATCGCTTTTTTGTCCGGGTAGATTTACCGAATTCACCAATTATTCCCGCCCAAGTTGCGGCTGTGAGTCAGACTGTGCTTTCTACTCAATTGGGTAAGGGTCAAGTCTGTGTTCGCACTGTGGAACATTTATTAGCTGCTTTGGCGGCTATGGGGGTGGATAATGCCAGAATTGAAATTGATGGACCGGAAGTACCGCTTTTAGATGGTTCTGCTCAAGTTTGGTGTGAAAGAATTGCTGAAGTTGGTTTATTTGCCCAAATGGTGAGTAATTTACCTGCACCTGTCGTTATTACCGAACCGATTTGGATTTATGAAGGTGATACTTTTGTTTGCGCCCTACCGGCACCAGAAACCAGATTTAGCTATGGGATAGATTTTAATTTGGCGGCAATTGGTAATCAATGGCACAGTTGGTTATTAACGACAAATTTAGAAAAATCTTCTGCTGATTTTGCTTCAGAAATTGCGCCAGCACGGACTTTTGGGTTACAGCATCAAATCGAACATCTGCAAAAGTCGGGATTAATTAAAGGTGGTAGTTTGGCTAATGCCCTAGTTTGTGGGGTGGAAGGTTGGCTAAATCCACCATTACGATTTGCAAATGAACCAGTTCGTCATAAAATCTTGGATCTAGTCGGAGATTTAAGTTTACTGGGAATTTTCCCTGTTGCTCATTTTTTGGCTTACAAAGCTAGTCATAATTTACACATTCAACTGGCACGGAAAATTTTAGAACTGATCTAAAATTCCCAAATTTACCCATCTTAGTGTTTAATTATTCAAACAACGTACCACTAATGTCCACTATTACCGAACCTAATTCCCAGGAATTGAATACATCAAGTGAGGATAATGTCAATCCACAGACTATAAAAACTACCTTTAGTATTGAGGAAATTCAGGAACTCTTACCTCATCGCTATCCATTTTTACTGGTAGATCGGATTATTGATTATGTACCTGGTAAAAAAGCCGTGGGTATTAAAAATGTTACCTTTAATGAACCCCAATTTCAAGGGCATTTTCCAGGGCGATCGCTGATGCCAGGTGTGCTAATTATCGAAGCCATGGCACAAGTCGGTGGGATTGTGATGACGCAAATGCCGGAATCAAAAGGAGGACTATTTGTCTTTGCTGGTATTGATAAAGTCCGTTTCCGTCGGCAAATTGTTCCTGGAGATCAACTGGTAATGACGGTGGAACTGTTGTGGGTGAAGCAGCGTCGGTTCGGGAAAATGAAAGGACGAGCGGAAGTTGATGGACAATTAGCCGCTGAAGGAGAACTAATGTTTTCTTTGATTAGTTAAAATTTATTATACCATAACAGGATTTTAGATTTTCGCCCTCACACATAACTGAACTTTGCCCGACACGTTTCTTAATTGAATAAATTAGCAAGTAGCACTTAGTTTTGGAGATTCACCTTTGAAAACACTTATTCATCCAACTGCTGTCATCCATCCTAATGCGGAACTCCACTCAACAGTGCAAGTCGGCGCTTATGCTGTGATCGGCGAGAATGTTAGAGTTGGTGCAGACACTGTAATTGGCGCTCATGTCGTCCTAGAAGGCCTTTGTGAAATTGGTACGGGAAATCAGATTTTTCCCGGTGCAGCTATCGGTATGCAGCCCCAGGATCTCAAATACGTGGGAGAACCGACTTGGGTAAAAATTGGTAACAATAATTCCATCCGTGAATACGTGACGATTAACCGCGCTACTGGCAGGGGTGAGGCGACGATAATCGGTAATGGCAATTTATTAATGGCTTATGTTCATGTAGGTCATAATTGCCTGATTAAAGATTCTGTCATTATTGCTAATTCTGTAGCATTGGCGGGTCATGTACATATTGAATCACGAGCTAGACTGAGCGGCGTTTTAGGTGTGCATCAATTTGTTCACATAGGAACTATGTCTATGGTGGGCGGAATGACACGCATTGATAGGGATGTCCCTCCTTATATGTTGGTGGAAGGAAATCCGGCGAAAGTGCGATCGCTCAATTTGGTAGGATTAAAACGTTCGGAAATGGCTGCTAGTGATTTCCAATTAATTAAAAAAGCTTTCCGTCTTCTCTATCGTTCTGATTTCCTATTTAAAGATGCTTTACAAGAGTTAGAAAATTTAGGAGATTCAGAACAATTAAAACATCTTCGCCGTTTTTTACTCCTTTCCCAAATGCCCGGAAGACGCGGTTTAATTCCCGGAAAGGGCAGAAAATCTGTCAGTGATGAATAATGAATAGTCAGTTAGATGTAGGGGCGGGGTTTTCCCGTCCTCAAAGTTTAGCAGTTACTCTGTTTTTATCGGCAGAATATGGATTTAATGAACCACGTTCGCGTAGCGCCCCGCAGGGTAGAAGCGAAGGTAGCGAAGGAAGAAAAGAAGAAGAAGAAGAAAGTAGGTAATTTTCAACTGGGAAAGGGCGTAAAAATCTCAAATCTAAAGTTTTAAAATGCGGATATTTATTAGCACTGGCGAAGTTTCTGGGGATTTACAGGGTTCGCTATTGATTGCAGCACTGCAACGTCAAGCTGTTGTTACGGGTTTGATATTGGAAATTATCGCTTTGGGTGGGGAGAAAATGGCGGAAGCTGGGGCGAAAATTTTGGGGGATACTAGCGGTATTGGTTCAATGGGTTTGATTGAGTCTTTGCCTTATGTTATCCCTACTTTAAGGGTACAACGCCAAGCGATCGCTTACTTAAAGAAAAATCCCCCTGATTTAGTAGTCCTAATTGACTATATGGGGCCAAATCTGGGAATTGGTACATTCATGAGGGAAAATTTGCCAGATGTACCTGTGGCTTATTATATCGCTCCTCAAGAGTGGGTATGGTCTATGAGTTTTCAGAATACCAACCGCATTGTTGGTTTTACAGATAAACTATTAGCAATTTTCCCTGAAGAAGCGCGATATTATCAGCAAAATGGGGCAAAGGTTTGTTGGGTAGGACATCCTTTAATTGATAGAATGGCAAATGCACCAAATCGAGAAATTGCCAGAGAGAAATTAGGAATTAAACCGGCAGAAATCGCCATTGCCCTGTTACCAGCTTCCCGTCATCAAGAATTAAAATATCTTTTACCAATGATTTTTCAAGCTGCCCAAAATATCCAATCTAAATTACCAAATGTCCATTTTTGGATTCCTCTATCTTTGGAAACATTTAGACAACCAATTACAGCAGCTATTAAAGATTACGGTTTAAATGCTACATTAGTATCAGATCAACAAAAGGATATTTTTGCTGCGGCTGATTTCGCAATTACTAAATCGGGAACTGTCAATTTAGAACTTGCATTATTAAATGTCCCCCAAGTTGTAGTTTATTGTCTTCATCCCATTACTGCTTGGATTGTACGTCATATTCTTAAAGGTTCAATTCCCTTTGCTTCTCCAGTAAATTTAGTTGTCATGCGGGAAATTGTTCCCGAATTTTTACAGGAACAAGCCACAGCCGATAATATTGTTGAAGCAGCCATGGAATTGTTATTAAATCCTGAAAAAAGACAAAAAACTTTATTAGATTATCAAGAAATGCGCCATTGTTTGGGAGAATTGGGAGTATGCGATCGCACTGCCAAAGAAATATTAGCAATGAAAAAGTAGATAATAGTTAAAATGGCAAAAACCCGACCAATTGCAGTTGACTTATTTGCAGGTGCAGGAGGAATGACTTTAGGCTTTGAACAAGCTGGTTTTGATATTCTGGCATCTGTGGAAATAGATCCAATTCATTGTGCAATCCATAAATTTAACTTTCCCTTTTGGACGGTGATCTGTAAAAGTGTAGAAGAGACAACAGGGAAGGAAATTAGGAATAGTTCTCAAATTGCTAATCAAGAAATTGATGTAGTTTTTGGTGGTCCTCCCTGTCAAGGTTTCTCATTAATAGGAAAACGCTCTTTTGATGATCCAAGAAACTCTTTAGTTTTCCATTTTATTAGATTGGTTGTAGAATTACAACCCAAGTTTTTTGTATTAGAAAATGTCAAAGGAATGACAGTAGGAAAACACAAGGAATTTATTGCTGAAATCATTAATCAATTTACTGAAAGTGGTTATCAAGTTAATGCAAATTATCAAGTTTTAAATGCAGCTAATTATGGAGTACCACAAAATCGGGAAAGATTATTTTTACTAGGTGCGCGTGAAGATTTAGAATTACCGAAATATCCAGAAAAAATTACATTCCCTAATCAAACATCTCCCACAGTTTGGGACGCATTACAAGATTTACCAGTCATAGAAAACTATCCAGAATTATATCAACAAGATTGGATATTAACTGAATTTAGTAACCCTAGTAACTATGCTAAAAAACTGCGTAATCTGGAAATTGCAAAAAATAACTATGCCTATAAACGTCAATATGATCTGACCTTACTAACATCAAGTTTAAGAAGCAAACATTCACCTGAATCTAGGTCAAGATTTGCTTCTACACCTCATGGTAAAATTGAATCAATTAGTCGTTTTCATAAACTTGATCCTGATGGTTTATGTAATACGTTAAGAGCGGGAACACCTAGTAATAAAGGGGCATTTACTTCTCCTCGTCCCATCCATCCTTTTATCCCCAGATGTATCACTGTCAGGGAAGCTGCGCGGTTACATTCCTATCCTGATTGGTTTAGATTTCATCCGACAAAATGGCATGGTTTTCGACAAATTGGTAATTCTGTTCCTCCGCTTTTAGCGCAAGCAGTCGCAGAGGAAATTATTAGAGTTTTAGATATCACATCTTCTCAAGGTCAAGGTGTTAAAAAATTAGGGGACATTAGTTTATTGAAACTTAATATGTCAACAGCCGCAAAATATTTTGGAGTCAATCCTCATGTTATAGAACCGAGAACTAGGAAAAAATGAATTTTTGGCATTTATTTAGCGCATTTATTTAGCTAATATAGTAATTTTACTGTGGCTGCATTAATTATTTGATTATTATAAATCCAATATGGAAGAACCAAATTTAATCTCAGATGCAGCTAATATCCGAGAGATATATCTTAGAAGATCATTTCCGAAGGGTAATATTGCTATTATCGAGGTACGATTAGAAGATGGTAAAGCTTTTGGAATGGGTGCAACATCTAGAGCCAACAGTCCAGCACCTCAACCAGAACCTAAGTCAAAGGGAGGACAATTTGAACCTGCTGTAGATTCTCACTCAGAACGTATTATGGATACTGATGCGGAATATAAGGTTTTGTCAGCCATTGCAGAAACTTTAGAATTTATCTACAATAAGGATAATAACCGCGTTAGAGGGCAATTGTATTTTTACACAGAAAGAAAACCTTGTGAAAGTTGTCAAGGTGTTATAAATCAATTTGAGCAAAGATTTCCTGAGATAAAAATAACTATCTCCTGGACATATCCTTATCCTCCGAGTAGCAATTAACTATGACATTCATATTGCATGAAGTTGAAAAGTCTCCTCTCATTTTATCTGCTGAAATTCCTGATTCTTTACGTTTAGTTATACAGAGAATTCAGGGATATTCCTATGCAGAATTATATGAAGAGAAAAACATTCAGGGAATAAGTTTAGAAGATTCTTTAATCACTGTATTTGATGCAATAGAGAAAGAAAAAAATAATTTAGATATAAGTTATTGCTATTTCTTTATGGCTATAGTTATGGGAATCGCTGTACAACCAACGATTAAAAGTTATTTACCTCGTGAGAAAATAACGAAAATAACTGGTAACATATTTGAGTATCTTTTTCGAGATTGGATATATTATCAACATAATTATCAGCCAAATTTAAACGTTTCATTTCAGAATTATCAAAATACTTTGGGACAATATCAAGCTCTTGATGAAGCTGTTGATGTTTTTGACAATATACCGCAAGTGCTGGAATCTATAAAAACCAGAGAAGCAATATTAAATATTTTAGATGATTGCTTCCAGGGTTATGCTATTTTTCCAGGTTCGCAAGGTAGACGAGAACTTTTTGATTGGTGGTTATTAGATGTTGTTCCCTCTGTTTTTTGTGGACGTTTACCTAAAAATATTCATACTTTAAAGGGAATTGATAAAATGACTCAACATATTACTAAAATACGGGACTATTTTTTTAAAGTAGTCGGGAATAATCAGTCTCAAGGAAATACAAATTTGGAAAAACAAGATTTGTTGTTAAGATTTTTGGCTTCTGATAAATAATATTAATATCTATCCCCAAACAATTTCCATATTTAAAATAAATCTTGGTTAAATATTTTCAACTGATGATTTTTGAGAAAAGCTTATTGCTATGTTTGAACTGACAATATATAAAGGTGAAGTAAGAATCGTGCAGGAGAAACATTACAAGTTTGTTCCAGCCGATCAAATTTCTGAAACCGATTTACAAAATTATAGGAATTATACATAATGAAGAAGTAAATTGGAGTCAAGAGATTGTTAAAATTATGATGCAGAATAACTTTATTTATGAACATTGAAGAATTTTTTGAATTAAGTGCTGGAAAGTGGTTTTCTCATCGCACTAGTCACCATTTAGCTTTTAAGCAGTCAGAAGACGGCAAATCAGACATCGTGATTGAGATGTTAGCCGCTGATCATCCAGAAGTAATTAAACTGTGTGAACAGTATGAAATTGCGGCTCATACAGCTTCCTGTGGGGCGCGAGTTACCTGGAATGGCACAATGGAATGGGACGAAGAAAAACACCAGGGTTCGACCGTTTTAGCCACAGTCCCGAATGCGGATAACCCAGATGAAGGTAAATTACTCCGAGAAATGGGTTATGCCGAAAAAGCCCCCGTTGCTGGTAGCTATAAAATCGGTGATGATGGGGCTTTAACTCTGATTACTGAGTATGAAACCATGTGGTCTGAAGAAAGGCTATGGTTTGCCAGTCCTAACTTGCGGATGCGAGTAAGTGTTTTGAAGCGGTTTGGTGGCTTTAGTATGGCTTCCTTCACCTCTGAAATCCGCATGGGTAGCACGGATGCTTCTAAAAAGGCTACGGAAGCCGCTAATTCAATTAACGCACCCACAAATTAAAACCTTAAACTACAATATTGAGGCTGGTAATTGATAATTGACAACTATTACCTGCCTCTATATCACGTTTATAGTTAAATTTGTCCTAAATCTGCAATAAACGAGCTAAGAATTGGGGTAATGGTAAAATAATCAATAACAATAAAGCCATTGACATTAATCCCATAAAATCCCGTTTATTATCTAATTCTGTGACATCATTTAAAGCAGGTTCATCAATTAAGGGAACGAATAATAAAATAATTGCCCACAATAAAAATTCTTCTCTAATAAACGAAAGCATTAATAATAATAATCTAGCAATTTGACCAATGAAAACAGCAGTCCGTTGTCCAAACATAGCATGAACAATGTGACCACCATCTAGTTGTCCCACGGGCATCAAATTCAATGCAGTGACAATTAATCCTAAGAAACCTGCAACTGCAACTGGATGTAAATCAATGGCAGATTTTGCGGTTAATTCACTTCCCAAGGCTAATTTTGAGAGTAAAGCTAATAAAATCGAATATTGAGGATTAAGTGCATTGGGGTTTAACATTCCGGTTTTTTCCGGTAACGCTACTATTTCCGAATGAGCTAAACCCCAAATCAATAAAGGTATAGTCATCATAAATCCTGCCAATGGTCCAGCAATACTGACATCAAATAAAGCTTTGCGGTGAGGGACAGGACTCCCCATTTTAATAAAAGCACCAAATGTTCCTAAGAAATAAGGTATAGGAATAAAATAAGGCAATGTGGAGCGAATTTTATAGAATCTTGCTGTTAAGTAATGACCTAGTTCATGAGTTCCTAAAATAGTTATTAACCCTAAAGCATAAGGTACACCGTTAAAAAATAATGTCAAATAAGATTCTAGCGAATTGACTTGAAAACCTGCAATTCTCAATCCGACAAAGGTAGTGCTAAATAAAGTTGCTACTAATAATAGTAATGCTAACCCTGGTCGAGTAATTTTTTCGGAATCGCGGTGGTTATTTTGTCTAACTACTTGAGGATTTGGAACTAAAACAAAGAAGGGTTTACCATTTATTCCTTCTTGAAATATGATGAGAAAGCGATCGCCAAATTGTCCTTCAATATTAGCTTTAATTTGCTCATAAGCCTCACTAGCCATAGTTCGCAACTGTCCCCGACAAATTACGGCTTGGGGACGATACTCAATATTTTGCACATAATATACAGACCAGGGAAAACAATTTCGTAGTTGACTTTCTTCTGCTAAATCAATGGGACGGACTGGTACTGTTTCTTGAGGAGAATTATTACTTGCTTGTCCCTGATTTTCTGGAGATTGATTTTGTGGATCTACGGGTAATTGCCGACCCCTATTAAACAATAGCCAATATAATAATAAACAACCCCCTGATATCCAGAGAATTAATGCTGATGGGGGAGCTTGTTTGATACCATGTACCAGCGTCCAACCAGTCAATACAAATGCCGGTGTCATTAAAACCAACCACAATAACCATATAGGGGTTCTTGTAGCCCGTGCAACACTGTGCTGCATCATTAAATAAGTCAATGACCCCAAAACGAAAACGAGGAGAAACCAAAATGCCATGTTATCTTCACTATGTTTGATAGAATGCCTTACCTATAATTTCTGTTACAGATTTTGATGACAAATAAGACTGCACGCCTTAATTTTTTAATCACAGTTAACAGTCATGGTAAATACACTGTAACCTGATTGTTCACCACTTCCGAATTTGAGTTTTTTCATTTATGTCTTCTTTTCCTCAGCAGTCCAGTCATCAGACTAAACAACCACGCTCTATATCCCTAAAAAGCCCATCAAAGGCGGAAAATCCTTTAGTTTTGACACCCAACAGTATTTTTGCTTTTCCACCTAATCGGGACACTTTAGGAGCAACATCTTACTTCATTATTACAAATGTAGGGAATATTCTCATAGATTGCCCAGCTTTAGAACAGATAAACCAGGATTTTTTGTCCTTGCATGGGGGAGTCAAGTGGTTTTTTATCAGTCATCGTGGTGCTATTGGTAAAGCCGCAGAATATCAGCAAATCTTAAATTGCGAAATTCTCATCCAAGAACAAGAAGCCTATTTATTGCCTGGTTCAACTGTCACCACTTTTACTGATGAGTTCACTCTTAATGCCACAACGCAAATAATTTGGACACCAGGCCATTCTCCAGGCTCTTCTTGTCTATACTATCGTGAATTTGACGGCGTGTTATTTTCTGGACGGCATTTACTTCCTAACCAGCACGGCGAACTTGTGCCACTACGCACTTCTAAAACTTTTCATTGGCCACGGCAACTTAAAAGCGTTAAATTATTAAGCGATCGCTTCACACCACAAACTTTAACTTATTTATGCCCCGGAGCTAATACAGGTTATCTCAGGGGTAAACCCTGTATAGACCAAGCATACCAAAAAATTAAGAACTTGAATTTAGTAACTTTACGGGAACAGGGAACAGGGAAGGAAATTCTTCCCACTGACCACTGACAACTGTACGGGCGAAGCATTTGGA
>NZ_VIKY01000035.1:0-18657 GCF_009711925.1 Dolichospermum sp. UHCC 0352
ATCTTCCAAATGCTTCGCCCCTACTAACAACAACTTTGAGAATGACTGGAAAAATCACATATCTAGCCTACAATAGAGGTGGCGGAGACAAATGTTTCCGTTCACTCCTCACACCACACTCCGCCCGGACTAATGTTCGGGCGGTTCCTTATGGTCTGCATTAGTTTTCTAGTTTTTTTGCAAATGTATATCCTTTATCTCTAAGAGGATGTTTTTGCTATGGTAGAATTTTCACCAAGCTCAGAAATATCTCATGTAAAGGTTTTTAGGTATGTCAGCAGCGACAAACGTTACAGATGCAAGTTTTAAGGTAGATGTCCTCGAAAGTGAAGTTCCCGTATTAGTTGATTTTTGGGCCCCTTGGTGTGGTCCATGTCGTATGGTAGCTCCTGTTGTCGAAGAAATTGCCGAGCAGTACGAAGGACAAATTAAGGTTGTGAAAGTCAATACTGATGAAAATCCGAATATTGCTAGTCAGTACGGTATTCGCAGTATTCCTACATTAATGATTTTCAAAGATGGAGACAAGGTAGATATGGTTGTCGGTGCTGTACCTAAAACCACTTTAGCTACCACTTTGGAAAAGTATCTTTGAAGCCCAATAGACAACAAACTCTCCTTGAGTTATTCATTTACCGAAAAATTGGGTTTAAAGCCCCGTCGTTCTCCGACGGCTTTCAATTAATTAGTGTACCAATACACTATACTAATGATGGTGGAAAGGTAATCAACCACTTAAAAAACCTTGTCGTCGAAAGACACCTGAACCTTGACAATTAAATCTATGCGGTTCTACTGCATTGTTCACGTTTTCCTCCTAGCAGTAGGTAAAAGATTTATACCGAGCGTGACGACTCAGATTTTTGAACTATTTGTTTCAAACTAAACAGGACTTGCAGCAATGCAACTAGGGTAGGGCATACCCAAAGTTAACGCTTGGGGAGAGTCCCACCTCGCTCGCTAGGTAACGCAAGGAACCTAGTTTAAGTGGTCTCGTTGAACCAAGAATCCCCGTCGATTTATCGCGGGGAGTGTCAAGGGACGAAAATGTTGCTTTGCCTATATTTCTTAAATAATAGAAAAAGCCTGGTTTCAGTAACACTTTCGGACATTTCCGTTGTGATTGTTAGTCAAGTAAAGCTTAGTTACTGAGAAGCCTGTATTGTAATAATTACGGTCAATATAGGAAGTATCATGTAAAATAACGTAAGTTGCTAGTACGGTGAGGCAAACGTCAAAAAGCATATTACATCAGCCCTTTAGGGATTTTTAATTATTGTTAGTTGACCTACCCTTTACTGTATTAGCAACTTTGGTTAAAATATAATGCCATTATTGCGGCAGTAAGTATGACCTCTGAAGCGTCCTTTTCTTCATTAGATTCTCTTCAAGCGGATATTGCGGAATTAATAGACCGTTTACCGACACTAAAACATCGGCAATTTATTCAGCAGTCCCTATCTACAATTTTGCGTCTTGCTGATAGTGATATTGAACGTCTTGATTGGAAAATATTATCTGCTGCTTTAGCAGATATGGAATGTGGTTTCCAGTTATTTTATAACTACCGTCATGTGCGGAAAATTACTATTTTTGGTTCAGCGCGTCTAGCACCAGATACACCAGCATATCAAATGGCTCTGCAATTTAGTCGGGCTGTTTCCGCGCTAGGATTTATGATTATGACAGGTGGTGGTGGTGGGATTATGCAAGCTGGTCAAGAAGGCGCTGGGAGGGAAAATTCCTTTGGTTTAAATATTCAGTTACCTTTTGAGCAACAAGCTAACCCAATTATTGAAGGTGATCCTAAACTAATTAATTTTAAATACTTCTTTACTCGCAAGTTATTTCTTCTGAAAGAAAGTGATGCTGTGGCTTTGTTTCCTGGTGGTTTTGGCACTCAAGATGAGGCTTTTGAATGTATGACATTGAGCCAAACAGGTAAATTTGGTCCAGTTCCTTTGGTGTTAATTGATCAACCAGGGGGTGATTATTGGCGTTCTTGGAGTCAATATATTGATGAGAAATTGGTAAAAACAGGGCTTGTTAGTCCAGATGATCCGAGTTTGTACACTATTACAGATAATCTGGAAGTTGCCTGTAATGCTATTACTGGATTTTACCGAGTTTATCATTCTAGTCGTTATGTTGGTGACAAGTTGGTGATCCGGTTGCAAGAAGATTTATCAGATGCTCAAGTGGAATTACTTAATACTCAGTTCCGTGATATTTTGCTGACAGGTGAAATTGTGAAAAGCCAAGCATTACCACAGGAAGAACAAGATGAAACATCTAATTTGCCTCGGTTAGTTTTAAATTTTAATCAACGAGATTTAGGGCGTTTATATCAAATGATTGGGGTAATTAATCAGGTGGGTGTTCCCACTCCAGAGGAATTGGCACATCCAGAAAGGAAGTAACCTATACCAAGTTATTAATTAGCCAAAATATTTTATTCCTAATACATGAAACTTGCACTATGGGAATACCTGTGCTATTTTTCTGCAATGCTAGGGTTGTTCGCGTTAGGGTTGCGGAGCAATCAGCATTAAATCAAACAGATCAGTTGGGTTGCGCTGTCGCTTAAGCCAACCTACGAAAAATGGACAAGGTATTGCATAAGTAATAATTTTGGGAGAAACTTAACTCTGTTGACTCGGTGAATTATTACTTTATTATGACTCAATACTGATAAATATAATCAGGCTCGTATATTGGTATAAGTTGCTAAGAAAAGAGGGAATTAAAAGTTAAAAATAGTCTCACAATATAGCTTACGCTTACGAACTTAAAGAAAACTCTTACCAATTAACCAATACAGGAATTTAAATATGCTGGAATTATTAGGATCAGGTTTGTTTTCTCTATGGCTAGAAATGGCTAAGGTGCCAATTCAACCCTTAGAAGCCTTGAGTGTCTTGGCTTGGCAAGGTAGCTCTAACTTGATTCTTGTCCCTGATCCCAGCCCAGCAGGTGCTATTACAGTCCAAGAATATCTCAAGGGTTTAATCACATCAAAATTAATTGACCAAACTCTCATGTCCTCTCAGGGGATTTGGTTGCAGTCGGGACCAATGCTAATGGCTAATCATCAAGGGACTGTACCTTTATCCGCTGCTTCCTTAACTAAAGTTGCTACTTCGTTGGTAGCTTTTAAAGCTTGGGGACCCAATCACCAATTTGAGACTTTAGTTAGTAGCACTGGACCGTTAGTAAATGGGGTGGTGCAGGGTGATTTGGTGATTACTGGTAGTGGTGATCCGATGTTTGTGGGGGAGGAAGCGATCGCTCTGGGAAATACTCTGAATAAAATAGGTATTAAGCAAGTTAAGGGAAATCTGGTAATTACTGGGGCTTTTGCCATGAATTTCCAACGTCATCCCCTGCTTGCCGGTCAATTACTCAAACAAGCACTAAATCACCAAACTTGGTCGCGTTCTGTGGTTTTCCAATACTCAATTATGCCCAAAGGAACACCTAAACCCCAAGTGATTATTGCTGGTAATATTAAAGTGGAGCTTCAACCTAAAGTTGGGCAAACTTTACTGGTACGTCATCTTTCCTTACCTTTGCAAAAAATCATTAAGGAAATGAACGTTTTCAGTAATAACGATATTGCGGAAATGTTAGCCGATTCTGTGGGAGGGGCAGATGTAGTTAGCACCACAGCATCCCAACTTGCTAGATTCCCAAAGTCAGAAATTCTCTTGATTAATGGTTCTGGTTTAGGGAAAGAAAATCGAATCTCTCCCAGAGGTGTTTGTGCTATGTTCATGGCATTGCAAAGGGAAGCTAGTTCCTATCAGTTGACTTTGGCTGATTTATTTCCCACCTCTGGACTAGACCACCGAGGGACAATACATTCTCGACATATGCCAAAAGCGACTGTGATGAAAACCGGTACTCTCAATGATGTTAGTGCTTTAGCTGGAGTTGTCCCCACACGCGATCGCGGTTTGGTGTGGTTTACAATTATCAATCGTGGTGGAAATGTATCAGCTTTTCGGACTGAACAAGATAAACTTCTCCAACATTTAGAAAAAGAATTAGAAGTATCTACTGATATTCCGGCTACCCTCACACCTCATTTAGATAATTCTTTACCAAAATTTGGTGCAGCCAATCGCAATGAAGTTTTGTATAAAGGCTAGTTGTCAGTAGGGGCGAAGCATTTGGAAGATAAATTATCGGTCATTGCCAAAAATAGTTCTCCAAATGCTTCGCCCGTACAGTTGTCAGTTGTTAGGAAGAAGGGAGAAGAAGAAGATAATTTCTCCCCTACTCCCCCTACTCCCCCTACTCCCCCTACCTTCCTTCCTGGGGGATAATTTCTGTTACCACTCTGCGTCCAGAATTACCACCTTTGACAACAATATTTTCTGTTTCTAAATTACCGACGGCTGTTTCCCCTTGGAAAGTTAATTTTGGTTCAATTTGACGATAAACGATATTTCCCTGCGCTTCTAACAATTTTTTATCTAAATACCAAGTAAGTTGATTTGATTTTAAAGACTGACGACGTTGCCCAACTGCATTCACATTACCAGTGAGATATACCTTATTTTCTGGTATTTGCATTTGTCCCTGATTAGCAGTGACAGTGACATTTTCAGCAGATTGGAATATCCGAATGGGAGAATTTGTGGTGATATTTTCTTTCTTAATATTCCAGGTAATTGAGTTACTAATAATTTGTATCAATGGATCTAATAACTCTAATTTTGCCTGTGGTTGGAGAATGGCAATTTGAGTTTTTAAATTAATTTCTGCGGCATTACCGTTACCACGTCCAGTGATTTTGTTATCCTTATATCTTTCTATTTGGATTGGGCGATCGCTAAATAATTTCTCCTCCTTAATATGCCACATTAAATGATCAGTTCGCATTTGCAGCTGTGGATCTGTGGATTTTGCGAATACTCCCCCTGAAAATTCTACCCGTTGTTCACGAGTTTTGATCTTTGCTTCTTGAGCTACAGCTTGTAATTGTTTATGACTACCATTTAACTGATTGCGAACAATCAATAAATCTTCTTGAGGTCGCCATTCTAACTCATTACCTTGGAAAACAATCCCATTGCGGGGATCGGTAGCTACAATTTTACCTTTAAGAAAAAGTTGCTTACCATCTTGCTTAATATCAGCCTTATCTGCTTTAATTTGGTAGACAACTTTTCCATCTTGGTAAAGTTCTCCTTGAGGACTTTCTGCCTCACCAATTTGCTTATCTGTAGTGTATTTTGCTTCTTTGGCTTTAACTTTCCAAATTGGTTTCCCTACCTCATCAAACTGTTCTAAAGCCACACCGAAAAAAGTTAACTTAGTGTCATCCTCCTTTGGAGATGGATTATCAGTTTTTGATTGAGTTGGTGATGGATTACCGCAAGCAGACAAGCATAAACCTAAACACAAGATCAAAGGCAGATAAAACAAATTAGTTGGTAATCGCAACCCAAAAAATGAATAAAAGTGGGGAGAATGATTTTTAGATCCCCTTTGATGTTTTGCATCTTTTCTTCTATTCTCCCTACCTTGTGCATATTGCATTATTCTGGAACTTCTAAATGTCTGTGATTATCTCGATGATCGTCTAAAAAGCCCATACTAGACAATGGCCGATATGGATAACTTTGACGGGGAGTTTTTTGGATATCTTCTTTGATAGCTTCTAAATCAATATAGCGATCGCTCACATTAATTAAACTATCACTAGTCATAGAACGCAAACTCACCACCTCTACCCTCACACCACGATAGCTCACAGAATTGACAGCATAAGCCAAATCACCGTCACCGCTGACTAAAACTGCGGTATCATAGGAATCGCACAAAGCCATCATATCAACAGCTATTTCCACATCTAAGTTAGCTTTTTTAGAGCCATCTGGTAATTGCACCAAATCCTTAGCAATAACTCGATAACCATTGCGACGCATCCATAACAAAAAGCCCTGTTGCTTCTCATTTGTCCGATCTACACCTGTGTAGAAAAAAGCGCGTAACAGCCTTGATCCACCAGTTAACCGGCACAATAACTTAGTATAATCAATTTCGATTCCCAGTTGAAGCGCCGCATAAAATAAGTTTGAGCCATCAATAAAGATAGCCACCCGACCCCGATTTTCCAAAACTTGTTCTGGCGTAAATATTGAGTCGTTTTCAAAATTGTTCAACATTATTGTCATACCTTGTGTTGTTATCCCTGTGATGATAGAAATTTCTAACTATCTGCTTATTAGAGTTGCTAATGATAAGTCTCCGGGGCTAATACATCAGGAATCTTCAATCATCAGTAAAACTGTTTTGATTATTTACTTCCTTGATCTACTATTAAGATGTAATTAATAGCCCCGAATTCTTTGGTTTTTTAAGAAATTCGCAGTTCCCAAAATTAATCTTTTATTTTGATGTTTCTATCCGTTTAAAAACTGGTTTTGGTGTTCCCAATATTTGTTGATCGGATAATATTCCCCAGGTTGAGTGGGTACAAAAAGGAGCTAAAATTGCACTTTCTTTTTGTTCATTAAAATTGATCCCCCAGCCTAATTGCTGATAAATATCACTGCTGATATTAGGAATAATTGGGGATAGAAGATAAGCTGCTAATCTTACAGATTCCAGAACCGCATATAGCACCGCTTCCACTTCCTCCTGTTTACCTTGTTTATATAATGACCAAGGGGCTTGATCATCTATAAATTTATTACTGGCTTGTACCAGAGATAAAACATAGTGACAGGCTTCATTGAAAGCTAATGCTGTGTATGCTTGTTTCACCTTTTCTCCCAACTGTAACCCTATCGCTTTCAAAGGATTTTCCGATGGAATATCTGAATGGCTAATGGACGGTACTTGACTAGCGCAGTATTTCTTCACCATGTTTAAAGTCCGATTTAACAAATTACCTAAATCATTTGCTAAATCTGCATTCAAAACATTAATGAACCTAATTTCATTAAAATCGCCATCTTTCCCAAATTCGATTTCCTTAAGGAAGTAATAACGAACGGCATCACTACCATAATTTTCCACTAAAGCGATAGGATCAAGAGTATTACCTAAAGTCTTGCCCATTTTTTGACCATCTTTAGTTAAAAAACCATGTCCAAATACCCTGTCTGGTAAAGGTAATCCCGCTGACATCAACATTGCTGGCCAGTACACAGCATGAAAGCGTAAAATATCTTTACCAATCAAGTGCAGATTAATCGGCCACCATGTTTGTAAAGCATTAGCTAAGGTTGGTTCTGCATCTGGTTCTAACAATGCTGTAACATAACCTAGCAAAGCATCAAACCATACATACAATGTATGTTGAGAATCCACAGGTACGGGAAAACCCCAATCAAGATTTACCCGCGAAATCGAAAAATCCTGTAAACCTTGGGTGACAAAATTGAAAACTTCATTTCGTCTGCTGACAGGTTGGATAAAATCTGGGTGAGATTGATAAAATTCCTCCAACTGAGTTTGATATTTAGACAAGCGGAAGAAATAGTTCTGCTCATCTCGCCACTCTACTTGTTTGTTAGTATGAATGGGACAGTGTTTATCTGCGAGTAAATCCCGTTCTTCCTTAAACTCTTCACAGGAAACGCAGTACCAACCCTTTTGTTCTCCTTGGTAAATATCGCCATTTTCCCAAACCCGCTGGAAGAACTCTTTAACTATGGCTTGGTGACGGGGTGCTGTAGTTCGACTAAAGCGGTCATATTGAATATCGAGTAAATCCCACAATCTGACAAAACTGGGGACAATTTCATCACAAAAATCCTGTGGTGGTTTTCCTAAACTCGCTGCTGAACGCTGAATTTTTTGACCATGTTCATCTGTACCTGTAATTAGTAGCACCTGATGCCCCTGCAAGCGATTAAATCTGGCTACTACATCCGCTGCTATAGTTGTATAAGCACTGCCAATATGGGGGACATCATTGACATAGTATAGTGGTGTGGTCAGTGCAAAAGTCTTTTCTGTTTTATTCACAAGATTCATGGACAATAAAAGCAAATTATTATTAATCAGTTTTCTCTATTAATAATCTAGATTATCTAGACAAAACTACGCAATTATATAACATTGCTACTGTTTTTTCCAAACTCCTTCTGGATGATAACAAGTTTATGGACTGAAGAATTGTTTAATTACTTCTATAAATTCACCTGATTTCTGGCCAAATCAGCGAAAGTATTTACTAATTAATAATCATGGTAAAACCTGTTTCTTGCATTGGTAGTTACAGGGAATACACTAACTGAAACTCTAGCGATATAAATAATTGTGTGGATATAATTCCCATATCAGATTCTCCCAGTAATAGTTGACAAAACTGTTAAGCATTAAGCGTTAAGCTAACAGCTTTAAAGGTGAAAATACAGAAAATTAACCATAATTTCCTGGGTGTAAGCTGTAACTTCCAGAAAATAAATATTTCCTTTTCTTTGTTATTCCTGCTTTTGGCTGACTGCTGATAGTTGAATACAGCACCAATCTGACACTATTGCCAGTGAGGAGGATTTAACGCTTTCACATACTTATATATGATGAATACAAATCGCCATAAATTCTGTAATCATGGTTTCAGAGTGGGTTATTTTTTATGTGGAAAGGTTGATTTTAGACAAAGCAAAAAGGATAAAAATTTCGTCACAATCCCTATCTGGATAACGGAAAGGGTAAAGTTAAAGATAGAGTAGACGAATAAAAATCAGCAAAATGCCAGCAGTTGATCCTCAACCTTGTTTTTTAACTCCAAAACCAGTACAATCAAATTCCCCTTTATTCATCTATTTACCAGGAATGGATGGGAGTGGTGAATTATTGCAAACCCAAATCTCTGAATTAGCCTCTTGTTTAGATATTCGCTGCTTGGCTATACCCAAGAACTATCTTGCGACTTGGGACGTTTTAGCAAGGAATGTTTTGGACTTGATTCACGCTGAATTGGAAACAAGCTGTCAACGCCCAATATACCTATGTGGTGAATCTTTTGGTGGTTGTTTAGCAATGCAAGTCGCAATTCAATCACCGCAGTTATTTAAACGGATTATTTTAATTAATCCCGCTTCATCTTTGCACCAGCAATTCTGGTTTAATTGGATATCCCAGATGACTCAGTTTGTGCCATCATCCCTATTTAATCTGGGTGCATTAGGGTTATTACCGTTTCTGGCATCATTAGCACGGATTTCTCAAAGCGATCGCTATAGACTGCTTACAGCTATGCGTTCCCTGCCCTCAGCAACGGTAAACTGGCGTTTATCATTGCTGCGAGATTTCCACGTTGATAAAAACGATTTACAACGGCTAACACAAGAAATTTTACTCATTGGGAGTGGTAGCGATCTTTTATTGCCTTCCGTCAGTGAAATCGCCAGATTAGCGGAGATATTACCAAATAATCGGACATTTCTCCTCCCAAATAGCGGTCATGCTTGTTTACTAGAGAAAGATGTGAATCTCTATCAAATTCTCAAAGATAACGATTTTTTAGAATTTAATATTAATACACCAAAATTTATCACATCAACAGCAAGTTCCATGATCACCAAGTCTATGTGAAGCTTAATTACGTTACTACAGGGGCAATTCATGTACCTGGCTTTCTGAAGAAATTGCCCCTATAATCTGTAATTACTATCGGTGGGTTTTCCCACTTCCCACAGTATTCTGTAAGATCCGTTTGCCTTTGGGAGATGAATACCCAGTATTTTTAGAGGTTTGTATTGCCTCTTTGACAAGGGTAGCTAGTTCTTCTAACTGGCTAATCGCTTCCGCACCTTCTAATTTCATTAGCACTTATTTTCGTTGCTTGTATTTTTGTCTCCATTTCAAATAAACCTCATATCATATAACATAGATTGAGATTAACGCAACTAGTAAACATACTTAGTTAATATATTACTTTTAGTATATATATATTTTTAATCTCCGCTATAACACTGATCTTAATATGAGAGAAGCTGGTTTTCAGAAAGTATAATATTTTGTCAGAATCAGGATAACCAGGATTAGAGGATTAACAGGATGGTTATTTGATAATTACTAGACGTGAATAATGTATTTATTCTTCCATCTCACTTTATAAATATTCACTTTTATCTATACCAATCATCAACAACTAACCAATAATCAAACAATCACATCCTGTACATCCTTTAATCCTGGACATCCTGATTCTGACAATAATATGCTATTTTGAATATAGGATACATCAAAGTAACCATTAACTCAGAGTAATTGTTGATTAAAAATTATGCTAAATCAACCTATTTCCACTGTTTTAACCCAAGTACAGCAAAACTTAAAACAACTTTATGGAGAACAGTTAGAAAAACTAATTTTATATGGTTCACAAGCTAGAGGAACAGCACAACCAGATTCAGATATTGATATTTTAATTGTGTTAAAAGATGTTTTTAACTATTCTCAAGAAAGTGAAAAAATTAGTCAATTAATCGCTGATTTGTGTTTAGAATATAATGTTTTAATTAGTTGTGCTTTTGCTAATTCTGAACAATTAGAAAATCATGATAGTGGTTTTTTTCGTAATGTTAGAAAAGATGGTTTAGTAATATGAATCCTGAACAACAAAGATTGTTAGAAAAAGCTGAGAGGAGTTTACAAGCAGCAGTAGAACTTAACCAAAAAGGTTTTGCTGAATTTGCTGCTTCTCGTGGATATTATGCCATGTTTTATATTGCTACGGCTTTTTTAGAAGGGGAAGGACTGGCTTATTCTAAACATTCAGCCGTTATTGCTGCTTTTGGAGAAAAATTTGCCCGAACAGAACGAGTTCCTCGTGAATTTCATCGCTATTTAATTGATGCAGAAAGAACTCGTTTACGAGGTGATTATAATACTGATCCTAATATTACAGAAGATGATGCGGATCTGATTATTCAAAGAACTATAGAAATTCTGAATTTTGCCAAAGCGAATATTGATTGTTTATAAATTGAGGCTATTTTGTCTGAATCAGGATAACCAGGATTATAGGATTAACAGGATGATTATTTGATGATTACTAGACGTGAATCATGTATTGATTATTACACTAATTTGATAACAATTAACCTTTCTCCATCCTAATCATCAACAACTAACCAATAATTAAACAATCACATCCTGTACATCCTTAAATCCTGGACATCCTGATTCTGACAATAATATGCTATTTTAGATACAGCATACATGAAACCAACGATTAACGAATCATGAATCATCCACAACAACCGCGAGAATACGATGCTGTGCTTGGTGGTAATAGTCCATCACTAGAAGGTGCAGCCGTTTTAGGTGGTATTGAAGGGGTAAAATTGCGGTTACAAAATCCAGATGCAAAGGTGAGAATTGCTGCTCTTGAGCAAGCATTGAATTATGGAGAACAGGGGTTAGATTTAGTAATTGCAGGTTTAAAAGATAAGTCTTGGGATATTCAAAATGCGGCTTATTTAATATTAAATTCTAGAACAGAAACAAGAATTAAGCAAATATTACAAAAGCCTAATCTAGAAGGTTTAAAACTAGAACAAATCGAAGTAGTCACAGTCGTCGACGAATTTGACGACGAATTTGACGACGAATTTGACGAATTTATCTTCAAATCCGATAAAGTCGGCGAATTTCAATATGAAATCGGCGAATATCAATTTATTATTCACCGTCAGCCGCGTATAGCTAGATATTTTATGGAAGATTTGGGTAATGGTGTTACCTTGGAAATGGCTGTAATTCCTGGTGGTACTTTTATGATGGGTTCACCGGAAAATGAAGAGGGAAGAAGTGATAATGAAAGTCCCCAGCATCAAGTGACAGTTCCTAGTTTCTTTATGGGAAAATATCCAGTAACACAGGCACAATATCAAGCTATTATGGGAACTAACCCTTCTTTTTTTAAAGGTAGTAATCGCCCTGTTGAATGCGTTAGTTGGAATGATGCGGTTAAATTCTGTAAACTGTTAAGCGAAAGAACAGGAAAAACCTACAGATTACCTAGTGAAGCTGAATGGGAATATGCTTGTAGAGCCGGAACTACCACACCATTTCACTTTGGAGAGACAATTACAACGCATTTGGCTAACTATCATTACGATAATGGTAACGATAGTTATACTTATGGCGTTGGGAACGATAGTTATATTTATGGCAATGGGATTGAAGGAATTACAACAGTAGTAGGCAGCTTTGGAGTAACTAACAATTTTGGATTATATGATATGCACGGCAATGTATCGGAGTGGTGTCAAGATAATTGGCATAGTAATTATAAAGGTGCGCCTACAGATGGAAGCGCATGGTTAAATAATATCATATCAAGTAGTGATGAATATCTGATGCGCGGTGGTTCGTGGCTTTTCGGTTCTCTTACTTGCCGTTCTGCTTATCGCGACAGCAACTTCCTCGACGACGGCAACAATATCGGTTTTCGGGTTGTATGTAGTGGTGCGGTGGGGACTTAGTATCACTATGCGCTTTTACCCTCTTGCTCTTTTCTTGTCTTATCTATTTCGCGTAGCGAGAATTTTTTGTCTGAATCAGGATGTCCAGGATTAAAGGATTTACAGGATTGTAATTTGATGATTGATAGATGAGATTCATATATTTATTCTTCCATCTCACTTCATAAATATTCACTTTCCTCCATACTAATCATCAACAACTAACCAATAATCAAACAATCACATCCTGTACATCCTCAAATCCTGGTTATCCTGATTCTGACAATAATCTTCCATCTCACTTCATAAATATTTCACTTTCCTCTATACTAATCATCAACAACTAACGCCATAATCAAACAATCACATCCTGTACATCCTCAAATCACAGACAAATTAAAATATGAAGAAATATTAGCCGGATTAAAGAATAGTAAATATCCTTTACTTAAGAATAAAGATAAGTTAACGCAAGAGCAATTGGATAAACTTATTCAAGTAAAAAATGTCTCGCCAATTTTGAAAGAAATGCACGAATTCAAAGAAAAGATTAGGAAGATTTTTAATAACACAAATGATTGGTATACAGGAGTTTTTAAACTAGGTATGTGGTTATCGAGTTTAATTGATGGTAATAGGCGGGATTTTAACACTGAAGATATTTTAGCGGCGGTGTCGGAAACTGTTCCTTTGGCGGCTATTGCTAAGGAACAAATTACTAGTTTAAAACGCTGGGCTGCGGAAGCTGGCGCAAGAACGGCTTCTATTGATACGCTGTTAATTGAGGAGTTGAAGGTTTATTCTCAGCAGCAGGGTTTGGGTCCTTTGGAGGTGGATTAAATAATAAAAGAAAACGAACCGCAGAGGCGCGGAGGACGCGGAGGGAAGAGGTTTTGGAGAGATTTTTCGTAGGAGTTGATTTTTTATGTCTCATTTTACAACTATCAAGGTGCAAATTAAGCAGGGTGAAGTTTTGCTTCAAGTATTAAAGGAGTTGGGTTATCAGGTTGAACAAAATACTCAGGTTCGGGGTTATATGGGTGATACAATTAATGCTGAATATGTGATTAAGCAATCTAATGGTTATGATTTGGGTTTTCGTCAAAATGGAGAAGGTTATGAGTTAGTGGCTGATTTTTGGGGTGCGAAAATTAATCAGCAGGAGTTTATTAATAATATTAGTCAAAAGTACGCCCATAAAACTTTGATGGAAACCATACAAACTGAGGGTTTTAGTGTGGAAGAAGAGGAAGTTTTAGAGGATGGTACGGTGCGGGTTTTAGTTGGTAGATGGGTTTAAATAAGATCCCCGACTTCTTTTTAAGATTTTATCAATAAATGATTAAATAAGGTAAGAAGTCGGGGATCTGAGGACAAAAGGAAAAATCATTATGGCTGAATATCAAAAAGTTGAATATCGCATTGGTAAAGATGGTAAAATTGTGGAACGGGTTTTAAATGCAATCGGTTCTAGTTGTGTGGAAACAACAAAAGGGTTAGAAAAGTCCTTGGGAGAAATAGAATCTCAGGAATTGTTACCGGAATATTATCAAGATGATGAGTTAATTACCACTTCCGAAAATCAATCCTTACAACAGCAGTAAACCATAAATACTCGTTCCTTGTCTCTGACAAGGAATGCAGTATAGAGGCTCTGCCTCTTCTGATAAAATAGAGGTAGAACCTCTAGGATTGCATTCCCAGTCTGGAGACTGGGAACGAGAAACGAGAATTGCATTCCCAGTCTGGAGACTGGGAACGAGAATCAAACCAGCTACATAAACAAATAATATGCTAGAACAAATTAATCAAGTTGCTTTTGCTGTAATTCTCGTAATCATTGTTTATATCATTCTGCGGTTTTTATTCCCAGCAAATAATCAAAATACATCTATTAATAATCAACCTGTAACTTCTCCAGACACAGAACAGAAAATCAAAGATTTAGAAATTCAATGTCAACGACTCAGGGAGGAATTAAAACAACAATCTCAACAATTACAAACTGATTTTCAACAGGAAACTTTCACCCAATTACAAACTTTACTCAGCAATTATCCCACAGTTAAAAAAATGGCTTTAGCTAAACCTGAATTACCTGCTAAAAACCTAACTTTCCTATTTACATCTTTAGATAATTTAATTACCAATTGGGGTTATACTGCTATTGGTGAAACTTGGAAACAGGTTAATTATAATCCCCAATTACATCAAGCTGATAGTGATGATATTCAAGAAGGGGAATTAGTATATATTCGTTTTATTGGTTATCAAAATGGTGATAAAGTTCTCTATCCTGCAAAAGTTAGTCGCACTCTACCCGGAGGATTTGATAATAATTAAATATAAATCTGTTAGCTTCCTTACCCGCCCAGAAATGAATTTTTGGGCTAATAGTTAAAGTAAACTAAAGTTTACTAAAAATTTTTGAGCTATTTAGTCATCTTTAGATGACTTTAGCTATGAGACTGGGAATTCATTCCCAGGCGGTATTTCTGACTCCTGACTCCTCAAATTATGACAACTATCGCAATTGATTTTGGTACAAGTAATACTGTAATTAGTATTTTAGAAGCTGATACTCAATTACCTAAAAGTTTACGTTTTCCTAATTTATCCCGTTTGTTTTTGGGTGTCAATCCTCAAGGTGAAAGATTAGAATATCCCGTTATTCCTAGTTTAATGTTTATTAAATCAGGTAATAATATCATATTAGGTGAAGGTGTGAGAAGTCAAAGATTAGGACTTTCTCAAAGTTATCCTCCTGAAAGATTATTTAAAAAGTTTAAACGCGATTTAGCTGGAGATTATCAACCACCAGCAATCCAAATTGATGGGATAAATTATAATGCTATTTCTGTTTCTGAGTTGTTTATCCAAACTATTTGGACAGAAATAAAAAGGCAAAATATCCAACCTAGTCATTTAATTTTTACTGTTCCTGTTGGTGCTTTTGAACGTTATTTAGATTGGTTTCGAGATTTGGGGACAAAATTAAATGTTTCTCAAGTATCAGTTATAGATGAATCTACAGCAGCAGCTTTAGGATATGCTGTAAAACGCCCTGGTAAGTTAATTTTAGTAGTAGATTTTGGTGGGGGAACTCTCGATTTGAGTTTGGTTAAAACTGTGAATAATTCTCATGAAAATAACAGTTTACGCGCTGAGGTTTTAGCTAAGTCGGAAGCTTATGTAGGTGGTGAAGATATTGATGTTTGGATAGTTGATGATTATTTACGTTCTCAAAATCTAACACCAGAACAAGTTGGGAAAATTGGTTATCAAAATTTATTAGAAATTGCGGAAAGGTTAAAAATTCAATTATCAAAAAATCAATCCGTGGCTGAAAGTTGGTTTGATGATGAATCTTTTATGTCTTATGAATTAAAAATCAATCGTGAAAAATTAGAGGAGATTTTAGAATATAGACAGTTTTTACAACAGTTACGAGATACCTTAGATGAAGTTTTAGCTTCTGCTTTGCGAAAGGGTATTAGTAAAAATGATATTGAACAAGTTTTATTAGTGGGAGGAAGTTGTTTAATTCCCGCAGTTCAACAATTAATTATTTCCTATTTTGGTAAAAATAAAGTAAAATTAGATAAACCTTTTGATGCTGTGTGTCATGGTGCATTAGCAATAACGCAGATTACCGAAATAGATGATTTTCTCCGTCATAGTTACGCGATTCGTTTATGGGAAAATTATAGCAAAAGTTATATTTATCATCGCTTATTTACCAAAGGTGAAAAATATCCTTGTCAACGTCAAGAATGGTTAAATCTGCAAGTTGCAAATAATGGACAAAAAGAGATTCGTTTAGATATTGGTGAATTAGGTGATATGTCACAAACAGAAATTGCGTTTGATGCTTCGGGAAGAATGACTTCTAGCACTCTCCAACATCAAGAAAGTTACCGTTCCCTAGATAATCAAAATCAACAGGTTTGTGTGGCAAAACTTAACCCACTAGGTGAAGCAGGAATGGATAGAATATCGGTGTTATTTGAGGTAGATTCTCGACGGATTTTATTAGCAACTGTGAAGGATTTATTGACGGGAAAAGTTCTAATTAATAGGGGAGAAATTTATAAGTTGACATAAATAAAATAATACAAGTGTTCCTATGATAAGAAATGCAATGCTTCTATAATTTTAATCATATCTATAATAATATAATTATATTGTTACTTAACTTTTTTGACAAGATCAATTACTATTGATGGTTGCGTAGTCGAAAACAAATCAATTTTATAAAACTTGCATTTGTGAGACAATTTCTCTGTTCAATTAAAAATAATTGTTAAATCTATGAGCAATCAAGGTTCTATTCCCGTTATCGTTAACGGTGCTGCTGGTAAAATGGGACGTGAAGTAATTAAAGCAGTAGCCCAAGCGTCTGATTTGATTTTAATGGGTGCAATTGACACAACTCCCGAACATCAAGGTAAAGACGCGGGGGAATTAGCGGGTTTAAGTGAACCCTTGGAAGTACCAATTACCAATCAATTAGAGCCAATGTTGGGGTATGTGGCTGGGGAAAGACAGATGCAACCGGGGGTATTAGTTGATTTTACCCATCCTGATGCAGTTTATAATAATATTCGCAGTGCGATCGCCTATGGAATTCGTCCAGTGGTGGGAACTACAGGTTTAAGTCCCGCACAACTGGAAGAATTAGCCGATTTTGCGGAAAAAGCCAGTACCGGTTGTTTAGTTATTCCTAACTTTTCCATTGGTATGGTATTACTCCAAGAAGCCGCTGTGAGAGCTTCCCAGTATTTTGATCATGTAGAAATTATCGAACTCCATCATAACCAAAAAGCAGATGCTCCCAGCGGTACAGCCATTCAAACAGCCCAATTATTAGGCGAATTGGGTAAAACCTTTAACACTGCTATTGTGGAAGAAACGGAGAAAATAGCCGGAGCTAGAGGCAGTTTAGCAGACGAAGGGATTAGAATTCATAGTATCCGCTTACCAGGGCTCATTGCCCACCAAGAAGTGATTTTCGGCGCAGCAGGGCAAATTTACACCTTACGTCATGATACCAGCGATCGCGCCTGTTATATGCCAGGAGTATTATTAGCCATCCGCAAAGTTAATCAGCTAAAGTCATTAGTATATGGATTAGAAAAAATACTTTAAAAGCAAGGAGTCAGGAGTCAGGAGTCAGGAGTCAGAATAATAATAAATATAGAGAGAAGTGAAATTTTCTCAACCTCATCAAAGTTGACTCCAAAAGCCATTATTATCTTGACTTCCATATTCTCTATTCTGAATCCTTACCTTGAAAATTGCGATTTTTCCATCTCCAAGCCAAAAGCCAAAAATATGCTCGTTCCCCTAACTCGCCAAAAATTTGAACAAATCATTCCCCTGGTTGCCTCTGGACCACAATATAAATACTATTGGGGAAAGTTAAGCAATTTTGTGCAGCGGATACTAATTTCTGTAGTTACCTTAGCTGTGCTATTGCTCATGCAATTCTTGTTTAGATTGGAATTTGGGTTAATCTTCTTTTTTGGAGTATTTGGTGCGTTCTTTTGGCTTTGGTATCCCGTATTTCAAGCAAGTATCCGCAATGGAAAATGCCGCCGTTATAAATACAGTGGCTTTTTCCGGGGAAGAGTGCTAGATTGGTGGATTACAGATAAGTTAATGGGCAAACAGGAAACCGTTAACGGTAAAGGTGAGTTAGTCATCATCGAAAACCGCGAAAAGCGCATTAACTTAGAAATAGGCGACGACACAGGATTTAGTGTGGAGTTTGAAGCCCCATTACGCAACGCCCACAAAGTCATTTCTCGTGGTCAAATAGCTGAAATGGTGGTTATGTCAAATAGTTCTGATTTAAGCACAATTGAAGAATTCAGCGATATATATATTCCTAGTCGTGATCTATGGGTAAGCGATTATCCTTATGTCCGCAAAGACTTTTTTAATGAAGTTAGTGTCCGCTTGCGTGCAAACCAGGAAAGAAAACCCCGCCGCCGTTCACCGAAGACAGGGAAGTAGGTGATTGGTGATTGGTGATTGGTGATTGGTGATTGGTGATTGGTGATTGGTGATTGGTCATTGGTGATTGGTAATTGGTGATTGGTGATTGGTGATTGGTGATTGGTGATTGGTGATTGGTAATTGGTAATTGGTGATTGGTGATTGGTGATTGGTGATTGGTCATTGGTAATTGGTGATTGGTGATTGGTGATTGGTC
>NZ_VIKY01000036.1:0-2051 GCF_009711925.1 Dolichospermum sp. UHCC 0352
CTATGACGCAAACGGCAATAGTTCCGACCCCTACTTCAGCCAATACTACGAAGCCGACATTCTGGGTAATCAGAAATATAACTTCACCTATAGCTATGGTAATGGGGATAGTTACAGTGGCTATGGCTACGCAGCAGTAGGAACCTATACAGCAGGTCAAACCATTGGCGGCATTGCTAACGAAACTAACGAAACCAATCTTTATCCTGGCGGTACAGGAGCGGTTGAAAACAATACTCTTGGTTATAATTGGGTCGGTGATTCAGTCTACCACCTGTCCTATACCTTTACTAATGTATCCGATGCCCTAACCCTGAATTTTATAGGCTCTGGCCTACAGGAAATCACTGATGAAAGTTGGGGATTGGATAATGTCAAAGTGACTGCTGGTGGTTTCAATTACTCCAATGACTTTGAAAGCGATTCCGTAACTGGTTGGTCAAGCTCGACCCGTTCCACAACTCCTGTTGGTTCCCGCAATTTCCTCGGTGAATTTGGTAACGATACGGTGAGTCTAGCGCTCAATGATGTCGCTCTAAACGGTAGCGTCACCGTAGAGTTTGACTTGTTTATTATAAACAGTTGGGATGGGAATGGTTCTTTTGCTGCTGGTCCAGACGAATTTACTGTCAATACTTCAGACGGTCAAACCTTATTAAATACGACCTTTGCTAAGTATCCTGGTCAGCTTCAATCCTATCCTGGTGCGGGGCAGAGTGGCCAGTACACCATTGACTCGGTTGAATTAGGCAATACTAACGCAGGCTATAACGGCTACGTCTATGTCACCAGCTACACAGATGGTGATACTGGCTATGGAACAACAACCAATCTCTATAACTATGGCGGTTACTATGGTTTAGGCTCTGAATACGGTTATGCCTATGACGCAAACGGCTATAGTTCCGACCCCTACTTCAGCCAATACTACGAAGCTGACATCCAGAACCAACTATTCAACTACACCTACACCTACGGTAATGGCGATAGTTATAGTGGTTATGGCTACGCAGCAGCAGGAACCTATACAGCAGGTCAAGTATTGGATGGTTATGCCAATGAGACAGGAAATACTGGCTACTATACCATTGACTCAGTGAGCGCTGGAACAACGGATAGTTCCTACAACAATCGTGTCTATGTGACTAGCTACACAGATGGTGATACTGGTTACGGTGAGACCACCAATCTCTATAGCTATGACGGCGGTTCTGGGCTAGGCTCAGAATACGGTTATGCTTACACAGCAGATGGGTATAGTTATGATTCCTACTTCAGCCCATACTCCGAAGCTGATCTTGTGATTCCAGGTTTGGCTATTACCGATAATTCAGGCAATGCCAATGATTCTAGTATCAAATTCACAACAGAACTATCCAAGTTCCGTAAGAACTTCCAAGACAGCGATTATGTCCGCCCCAATTATGCTGATACCACCAAATACTTTGACATCACCAATACGGGGTCAGGTGTTCTGGTAGTTTCGGATATTCAGATTAATGTCAGCGGGGTTACTGTGAATCTGGATTTGTCAGGGGATAAAGACCTGTTCCTGAATGCGGGTTCGAGCCAACGGGTTAACTTGACCTATGATCCTTTGGTGGCTGGGGAAAACTTTGATCTTACTAATGGTCTGGTATTGTTTACCAACATTCCTAATTGGTCTCAGTACGAGGTCGCCTTGTCCGGTAAATCCACCTTTAACTCAGACATCAACTATGATGGCAAAGTTAATACTGGTGATTTAGGTTCACTGAACCAAGCAAAAACGAACTTTGATAACGGAATTTTTGATGCCACTGCTGATATCACTGGTGATGGTTTTATTAATACCCTTGATGCAAGTGCTTTGATTGCTGACATCAAACTGAAATTGTCAGTTTAAGTTCTCGGTGTCTACTTAGGGACTTCCAATTAAAAAAATACTCAAAAATTTCTTGTGGTGCGGGCATCTTGCCCGCTAACCATCAAGGACGGGCAGGATGCCCATCCCACAAAATTGGGTAATTTATTTTTTGGTGTTCCCTTAGAGGGTGTTTGAAAAGTCCCTC
>NZ_VIKY01000037.1:0-1765 GCF_009711925.1 Dolichospermum sp. UHCC 0352
TGGATTTTTATTGTTTCCCCCCTTTACAAGGGGAAAGGGGGGTAGCAATGTGATGAAAATTACGGAATACAACTTTTCAAACATCCTCTAAGAGAAATTGCGAGAGATAACATTTAAATTAATCACAAATGAGTAAACCAATAGAAGTCCGCAACCCCCGCACAGGTAAATTTGATTATGTCATCGTTCCTCCACCACCAAAATTACTTTCCCAGCAATGTCACCGTTTGCGAAGAGGACAAATTATCTGGCAAAAATTAGGAGTCGAAGGCAGAATTGCCGCTTTAAAAGCCTGGAAAAAAGCGATATTATCAGACCGAACACAATTAACAGAAGCTTTAGTTAGTGATACGGGAAGATTATCAACATCAGTGACAGAAGTAGATTCATTTATTGCTAATATTGATAAATGGTGTAATTTAGCTCCACAATTACTACAAGGGACAGCTAAAAATACATCCATTCCTTTTATTGCTTTACAACAAACGGCTGTTCCTTATCCTCTGGTTGGCGTAATTAGTCCTTGGAATTTTCCCCTATTGTTATCTACAATTGATACAATTCCAGCTTTATTAGCGGGTTGTGCAGTCATAGTTAAACCCAGTGAAATCACTCCCCGTTTTGTTGCTCCTTTAATGACAACTCTGAATACAATTCCGCAATTACGTGATGTTTTAAATTTTGTCGAAGGAGCAGGACAAACAGGAGCAGATTTAATCGAAGATGTAGATTTAATTTGTTTTACAGGTAGTGTAGAAACTGGGCGGTTAGTGGCAGAAGCAGCAGCCCAAAAATTCATTCCTGCTTGCTTAGAATTAGGTGGCAAAGACCCAGCTATTGTTTTAGAATCAGCAGATTTAGACTTAGCAACTTCAGCAATTTTGTGGGGTTCTGTTGTGAATTCTGGACAGTCATGTTTATCAATTGAAAGAATTTATGTTGCTGAATCTATTTTTGAACAATTTTATCATCAATTAGTCACTAAATCCCATAAATTGAAATTGGCATACCCAACTATTGAAAGTGGTGAAATTGGTCCGATTATTTGTGAAAAACAAGCAGCTATTATTAATGATCATCTGCTAGATGCAGTTTCTAAAGGAGCAGTAATTCACTGTGGTGGTAAAGTAGAAGAATTAGGTGGAGGTTGGTGGTGTCGTCCCACGGTTATGACTGAAGTTGACCATTCCATGAAAGTAATGACTGAAGAAACATTTGGTCCAATTATGCCGGTTATGTCTTTTGCTAATATAGAAGAAGCGATAAATTTAGCTAATGATTCTATTTATGGATTAAGTGCTGCTATATTTTCTGAATCAGAAGAGTTAGCATTAGAAATTGGTATGCAAATAGATGTAGGTGCTATTAGTATTAATGATGCAGGGTTAACAGCTATGATGCAAGAAGGAGAAAAAAACGCCTTTAAATTTTCTGGTTTGGGAGGTTCACGCATGGGTAAAGCTGCCTTTAAACGCTTTATGCGAAAAAAAGCCTTTTTGATTAAAACTAACATTGATAAAGACCCTTGGTGGTTTAATAATGAAGATTAGGGATATGGAAACTGGGTAAAAGTTTTCCCAATTACCAATTACCAATTACCAAATTATCAAAGATCAAGTGAATTTTGGCACAATTATTAATCATGTTGAGTATTTCCTTATTTACCTGTTAGAGGTTGTTTGAAAACTTTTTCGTGTGGGATCTGACACCCGCAGATCCCCCTAAATCCCCCTTGAAAAGGGGGACTTTGAGGAATTTAGCCCCC
>NZ_VIKY01000038.1:0-868 GCF_009711925.1 Dolichospermum sp. UHCC 0352
AATGCTTCGCCCGTACAGTTGTTAGTTGTCAGTAGGGGCGAAGCATTGGGAAGATAAATTATCGGTCATTGCCAAAAATAGTTCTCCAAATGCTTCGCCCGTACAGTTGTTAGTTGTCAGTTGTTAGTGGTAATAATATTTGCTTGTTCCCTGTTCCCTGTTCCCTGTTCCCTGTTCCCTCTTGATGAGATTGGTGTAAAATTAATCTGTTGCCGTCGGGGTCGTAGGCATAAATTTCTTGACCGTGGGAAGCTGTAGAAATCGCTCCGGGTGGGGTACAGCCTAAAGATGTCAGGTGAGATATAGCGGTTTCTAGATTATTCACTTCTAAACACAAACTTAGCGGACTTTGGACATAAGTGACAAATTCAGGTTCGTTTGCCGATTTGGGTTTAAAAATCCCTAATTTTAAGCCAGAAATTTGAAATTCAGCATAGATATGGGGAATTAGTTTCTTTGGTTTTTGTTCTAGTAATTGAGTATAGAAACTGACTATATTATCAAAATTAACTGTGGCTATGGTGATAATTATACTATTATATTGCATATTTATTTTTACCATAGATTTGCCCCAGGAGCGGAGTTAATTCATCACCAGATATCGCACCCAGCATAATTATTAGTTTAAATTAGTTTTTCTAAACATATTTCTTTCTTCTAGTCTTGCACAACTGTGAGCGATCTTTGACTTTTATCTAAAAAACATTATGTTTCTAGCTAAATCAAAAGCTTTGGATCATCTATAATCTCCAATTTTGACTACCATTCGCTTATATCTTGAAGCCACTGAGTTTTACACTTACCGAATATTTCTATAAGTTATTTGTATGGGATTTTGGCAAAAAAGAACATTCTCAATTATTGGGGG
>NZ_VIKY01000039.1:0-25354 GCF_009711925.1 Dolichospermum sp. UHCC 0352
ATTAATTTTCACAAAGCAGTAAAGGATTCAGACATTTATGGCGCACAATATATCCTGTCTCTTATACACATCTAGATGTGTATAAGAGACAGCAACTGTACGGGCGAAGCATTTGGAGAACTATTTTTGGCAATGACCGATAATTTATTTTCCAAATGCTTCGCCCCTACTAACAACTAACAAACAATAAATGTCAATAACACAAAACTACAAATTAAATCTGATCCAATGGTATCCAGGCCACATTGCCAAAGCTGAAAAAAATCTCAAAGAACAGTTAAAACGGGTTGATGTGGTTTTAGAAGTCAGAGATGCTCGCATTCCCATAACCACAAATCACCCACAAATGAATGAATGGGTAGGGACGAAAACACGGATATTGGTACTGAACCGGGTAGATATGATTCTGCCACAAGTGCGATCGCGCTGGATAGAGTGGTTTAAAAATAGAGGCGAAGTTCCATATTTTACCAACGCTCAACATGGTCAAGGTATCACCGCCATTACCAAAGCTGCCCAAGCAGCGGGTATAGAACTTAACCAACGCCGCACAGATAGGGGAATGTTACCCCGTCCTGTTCGGGCTGTCGTGATTGGCTTTCCCAATGTCGGTAAATCAGCTTTAATTAACCGTTTAATTGGTAAGCGAGTTGTAGAAAGCGCAGCCCGTCCAGGTGTTACCCGGCAACTGCGGTGGGTAAGAATTTCTGATCAGCTACAATTACTAGATGCTCCTGGTGTTATTCCTGCCAGACTTGACAGCCAAGCCGCAGCCATCAAATTAGCTATTTGTGATGATATCGGTGAAGCAGCTTATGATAATCAACTGATAGCCGCAGCCTTCGTAGATATACTGAATGAACTTCAAGAAACGCATTCTAATTCATTACCACCACATCCATTACTTACACGGTATGATCTCGATTCCATCATTTATACAGGAGAAGAATATTTACAAGTTTTAGCAGAGCATCGCTATAAAGGAGATGTAGAACGCGCAGCCAGACAAATGATCACTGATTTTCGGAAAGGATTTTTTGGAAATATATCTTTAGAATTACCGCAAATGTAACCGCTAATTTGTATTTATCTGGTAGTAAAAGTCAAAACTAAGTAGAACGGCTTGAATAATTCAAAGTTTGTAGTGAGGAAAGATAAATAATTATCCCCGCAAAACTATTGTTGATTATTTTCTCTCGAAGGCAATTTTCGTGTTAGCTTCTGTGATGAATGTGTGTAACACTGGAAAGCTACCTCAAACTATTTTTTAATGGGAGGTCAGGTAATGGCTATAGCTACCATTAATCCCACCACTGGGGAAACGCTCAAAACTTTTGAGCCACTAAATGATACAGAAATTGTTGCTAAGTTAGATTTGGCAGGAAAGGCTTTTGAAGGATATCGTCAGACGAGTTTTGTAGAGCGATCGCACTGGTTAGAACAAGCAGCAACTATTTTAGACCAAGAAAAGGCAGATTTAGGGAAATTGATGACCCTGGAAATGGGTAAACCATTAAAAGCGGCGATCGCAGAAGTTGAAAAATGCGCCCTGGTTTGTCGTTATTATGCCGAAAATGCCCCTAGTTTTCTAGCTGATGTCACCATCAAAACCGATGCCAGTCATAGTTTTGTAAAATATCAACCTTTAGGGGTAATTCTCGCCGTCATGCCTTGGAATTTTCCATTTTGGCAAGTTTTCCGGTTTGCTGCACCAGCACTCATGGCAGGCAATGTGGGGCTACTCAAACACGCTTCCAATGTGCCACAGTGCGCCCTGGCGATCGAAGATATTATCCGCCGTGCAGGTTTTCCCCCAGGTGTATTTCAAACATTATTAATTGGTGCTTCTCAAGTTGCCAATCTCATGGCTGATGATCGCATCAAAGCCGCAACCTTGACAGGTAGTGAACCAGCCGGTATATCCCTCGCCGTTGCATCTGGGAAACAAATCAAAAAAACTGTTTTAGAATTGGGGGGCAGTGACCCATTTATTGTTTTAGAAAGTGCCGATTTAGAAACAGCAGTTAGCACCGCAGTAACAGCAAGAATGTTAAATAATGGACAATCTTGTATTGCTGCGAAACGTTTTATTATTGCTGAATCTGTGGCTGATCAATTTGAAAAATTGCTGTTAGAAAAATTTCAAGCCCTGAAAATTGGTAATCCAATGGCAGCAGATACAGATTTGGGACCATTGGCAACTCCTGATATTCTCAAAGAATTAGACCAACAAGTTAAAAATGCGGTCAAAAGTGGTGGTAAAGTCCTCACAGGTGGACACCCGTTAACAGAAATGTCGGGGAACTTTTATCCGCCCACAATTATCATAGATATTCCTGTAGATACACCAATTGCCCAAGAGGAATTTTTTGGCCCAGTGGCATTATTATTCCGAGTTCCTGATATCGAAGCAGCAATTACATTAGCTAATGATAGTCCCTTTGGTTTGGGTGCAAGTGCATGGACAACAAATACAGAAGAACAAAATCGCCTCATTCAAGAAATTGAAGCCGGGGCAGTATTTATTAACAGCATGGTTAAGTCTGATCCTCGTTTACCCTTTGGGGGAATTAAGCGTTCTGGTTATGGTAGAGAATTGAGTATTCAAGGTATTCATGAATTTGTGAATATCAAGACAGTTTGGGTGAAATGATTGTTTTTTTGAAACGCAGATGAACGCAGATGGACGCAGATAAAGGCAGATAATTGGTTTTTATTTATGCCTTGATTTGATGATTTTGATATTTTTTTATTTTGAGGAAATGATATGAATACCGCAGAATTATTAGTACAGTGTTTAGAAAATGAAGGAGTTCAATATGTTTTTGGACTTCCTGGTGAAGAGAATTTGCACGTTTTGGAAGCTTTAAAAACATCATCAATTCAATTTATTACTACCCGTCATGAACAGGGTGCAGCCTTCATGGCTGATGTTTATGGTAGGTTAACAGGAAAAGCCGGAGTCTGTCTTTCTACCCTTGGTCCTGGGGCAACTAATTTAATGACTGGGGTGGCAGATGCTAACTTAGATGGTGCGCCATTGGTGGCAATTACGGGGCAGGTGGGAACAGATAGAATGCACATTGAATCCCATCAATATTTAGATTTGGTGGCAATGTTTGCCCCAGTTACTAAGTGGAATAAACAGATTGTCAGGCCGAGTATTACACCGGAAGTTGTGAGAAAAGCCTTCAAGCGATCGCAAACTGAAAAACCTGGTGCTGTTCACATTGATTTACCAGAAAATATTGCCGCCATGCCTGTCGAAGGCAAACCTTTAAATAAGGATAATAGCGAAAAAACTTATGCTTCCTTTGCCAGTATTCGCGCCGCTGCTGGGGCAATTTCCCAAGCCGTTAATCCCATCATTTTAGTCGGAAATGGAGCAATTCGCGCCCATGCTAGTGATGCAGTTACGCAATTTGCCACCCAAATGAATATTCCTGTTGTGAATACTTTTATGGGTAAAGGAGTCATTCCCTATACCCATCCTTTAGCACTTTGGTCTGTGGGATTACAACAACGAGATTTCATTACCTGCGGCTTTGATAGTACAGATTTAGTCATAGCAATTGGTTATGATTTAATTGAATTTTCCCCCAAAAAATGGAATCCAGAAGGGACAATTCCTATTATCCATATTGCGGCCACTTCTTCGGAAATTGATAGTAGTTATATTCCCCAAGTAGAAATAGTTGGCGATATTTCTGATTCTCTTAATGAAATATTAAAATTAGCAGACAGACACAATAAACCCAATCCCTATTCTATTAGCTTACGTTCTAACATTCGCGCTGATTACGAAGAATATGCCAACGATGATGAATTTCCCATTAAACCGCAGAAACTAATTTATGACTTGCGGCAAGTTATGGGACCAGATGATATTGTAATTTCTGATGTTGGCGCCCATAAAATGTGGATTGCTAGACATTATCATTGTCATAGTCCCAATACTTGCATTATTTCCAATGGTTTTGCTGCCATGGGTATTGCGATTCCTGGTGCATTAGCCGCAAAATTAGTTTATCCAGATCGTAAAGTTGTCGCTGCCACTGGTGACGGTGGTTTTATGATGAATTGTCAAGAATTGGAAACTGCTTTGCGCGTCGGAACACCATTTGTTACCCTGATTTTTAATGACGGTGGCTATGGTTTAATTGAGTGGAAACAAGAAAACCAATTTGGGGCTGGTAACTCATCTTTTGTCCATTTTGGTAATCCTGATTTTGTCAAATTTGCCGAAAGTATGGGACTGAAAGGTTATCGAGTGGAATCTGTAGCAGACTTTGTTCCCCTACTTAAAGAAGCTTTGGCACAAGATGTACCAGCGGTGATAGATTGTCGGGTAGATTATCGAGAAAACCGTCGGTTTACTAAAAAAGCCGGTGAGTTAAGCTGCGAAATTTAAATCCTTGTGGGGTAGGTATTTTCCCAATCTTGAAATCCTATCCCACAATCTCAGATATCCTGAATACGGAGCGGTTTAGCAGTGCTAATAACTGTGTATTCTCAATTAGGGTTAACACAATACAAAGAATTAGGATCTTTGTAATTTCGATGAGTTGCTTTGTAAAGTGATTCAGCCCTATATCTTTGTCGACAATATTTATCCAAATCAAGGCCTGTTTCAAGAATATCCTGTGAAGGAACAGAAATCGTTCCTGCTTTTTTGAACTGACATACCCATCGAAATACTGGATAAACCTGTGGCTTTTCTGTGCTTAACTTGTGGGAAGGGATAGCTAAGTGATAATCTTCTAGGTTCTTGTCTGGATATCTCTCCCTGAATGCTTCTTTAGTTGTCTCATGTTTACACACATCATGCAAATTAATTTTTGTTTCTTGATACGTCTGGTTTTGAAAATCACTCGAATAAAATGTCCATGAAATTGATCCCGTTCCTAGTGCCACTATAATATTAATTAATATGGGATTATTCTTTAATATCTCTATTAATTTAGATAATTGCTCAATTAAATCAGTCAGAGCAAGTAAAGTGCTATGAACTTGGGAATTCATATTCTGTTTTTTATCAGAATCAGCATTCTGGATTTGATCAGGATCTTTATCTGGTGTAGGAGAATGTGACATAGAAAAAGTTAAAGTACATTTCTAAAACCTGCATAAATATACCAGAATCATAAAATCTTGTCAAATCTACTACAATGGTAATGATCAAATTATTCAATAGTATAAAAGAGAATTTATGTATTTTACCTTGATGTTTTCTACCCTTAAATACTCCTGCTAGTAGTCCCCACATGGGTCTTAATTAAATAGACACTCTATACCAAATTTCTAGAAAGTTTTGCTTTTATACCTAGTCCAAATTGGAAAAAACTTTGATTTGTAGATTTGTAGGTTGGGTTGAAGTATAAAACCCAACAAAGCAGGAAATGGACTGGGAAAAAAATTAGAATCTGTGCAACAAACAGCACAGATTTTTCTAGCTGAAAGTATTATTTATAAGTAAATCAAAACTTAGATTTTTTCACCTTCTCCCATAAACTAATTTATATTTTGACTATTTTTTTCTAACAACAATCAAAATCATTTTGACAAATCAATAAAATTGGGGATTACTTTTACAGGATGCTATGTTCCCAACTTCTATGCAAATTTGTCAAAATCCCAATTGTTCCAACCCCTTCAACCCGAAAACCTCTAAATCTTGTCTGAGTTGTCAAGAAAGTAATTTTGGGGAAATGCTGCGAAACCGTTACCGGGTTTTGAGGTTATTAGGTGAAGGTGGATTTAGCAGAACCTACGCTGCTGAAGATGTAGATAGACTGAATGCACCCTGTGTAATTAAGCAATTTTTCCCCCAAGTTCAGGGAACTGGACAACGTGCCAAAGCAGCGGAATTTTTCAGAGAAGAAGCTTTTAGACTCTACGATTTGGGAGAAAACCATGCCCAAATTCCCCGACTTTTAGCTTACTTTGAACAAGGTTCTAGTTTGTATTTAGTACAGGAATTTATTATTGGGAAAACTCTTCTCGAAGAACTGCAAAATCAAGCTTATGATGAAACCCAAGTTCGGCAACTTTTGGCTGACTTATTACCAGTTATAGATTTTGTTCACAAACATAATGTAATTCACCGCGATATCAAACCAGAAAACATTGTGCGTCGAGATAGTGATAGAAAACCCGTATTAATTGATTTTGGAGGTGCGAAACAAGTTACTCAAACCAGTATAGCTAGACAAGCAACAGCTATTTATACCCTTGGTTATGCCCCAACTGAACAAATGGCTGGGTTTGCTTGTCAAGCAAGTGATTTATATGCCTTGGGTGTCACTTGTGTACGCTTATTAACTCAAGATTTACCATTACAAAATGATTATGGACAACTTCAAGATCATCTTTATGATGCCATGAATGCTAAATGGTTATGGGCAGAACGTTTACGAATCAAAGGAATTACTATTAGTAATGAATTAAAGCAAATCCTAGATAAGTTACTCCAACATTTTGCACATGATAGATATCAATCAGCAATGGATGTTTTGGATGATTTGAACTTTCCTAAATCTCCCGTAGTCATTAAATTTTCTTCCTTTCCTAAACCACCATTAATCCTTCCACCTTCCCCAAAAATTACTGTTCCCTTACCTTCCTTGTCTAACTTTGATTTTTATGTAATTACCGTAGATACTTCGGGGAGAGAAGTTAACCGTGATAGACGAAATACTAAATATTTTAAAGAAGAATTAGGCAGAAATACAACTTTAGAAATGGTATCAATTCCCCATGGAACTTTTATCATGGGTTCTCTAAGTTGTGAAGGTGATGATGATGAACGTCCTCAACATCAAGTCATAGTTCCAGCGTTTTTCATGGGAAAATATCCTATTACCCAATTACAGTGGAGAACCATAGCAGCTTTACCTCCAGTTCAACAAGAATTGCCCCCTAACCCCTCAAAGTTTAAAGGTGCAAATTTGCCTGTCGAAAATGTTTCTTGGTATGAATCTGTGGAATTTTGTGCCAGATTGGCAATTAAAACTGGGAGAGAATATCGTTTACCTAGTGAAGCCGAATGGGAGTATGCTTGTCGCGCAGGAACTACCACATCTTTCCATTTTGGAGAAACTATTACTTCTGATTTAATTAACTGTAGCGGTAGCGATACTTATTCTGTAGAACCAAAAAGTAGATTTCGGAAAGAAACAACTAATGTTGGTTATTTTGAAGTTGCTAATGCTTTTGGTTTATATGATATGCACGGATTAGTCTGGGAATGGTGTGCAGATTCTTGGCATAATAACTATCATGGCGCACCTACAAATGGTAATGTCTGGGAAGATGGAGGTGATAAACATCGTCGGGTTTTAAGGGGTGGTGCATGGAATTTTGGTGCAGAACTTTGTCGCAGCGCTAGTAGAAGTTGGAATGAAGCAGACGGTGGTTTAAGAATGTGTGGTTTTCGGGTAGTATTTTCTGTTTAGAATGGAACTATTTCAAAGGCAAAAGTACCAATTAAACGTTCATCAATATAGACTTCTATTTGATGTTTACCCAAAGGATCTCCAGCAGCAATAGTCCAAAAATTTTCAATTACACCATTCACAGGTGTTACTGTGCGCGTGGAAGTTGCTGTTTTTCCATCTTTCGATATGGAGAAATTTTTATTATTTTCTGTTGTCCAAGTTTCGGGAGCTTGTGGTAAAGTTAAAACTTCGCGCCATTTGACTTTACCTTGATAATTATCAATTGTAATTCTCCAACCATAAGCATCACCTTCTTTTAAGGGAACTGTAGTTGTTGGAAAAAAATTGACTTTCCCTTCTGCGTTGACTATCTTTACGCCAAATTCACTCTTATTAACAACTAGTTGCTGATTAATAATTGGTTGATCATAATTTGTTGTACTTGCTGCCAAAGCCATACTAGACTTATGGAAAGCCGGAGTTATCATCGGTAATATCAAAGAAGCTGAAACTAATAAAAACTGGAAATTTATAATTTTCATCAACTTTATTTTCTAGTAAATAAGTAGGATACAAAATGTATATATCCTACTCTAAAAAAATATTTTTGGCAATAACTAATCTTCGTCAAGTGCAGGTAAAATTTCTTCAAATTGCCACAATTGATCTTTATTTTCTAGAAACCAAATCCGAGTTTCTGTAGTTAATTTACTCCAGATCACATCAACGGGAATATGGGGAGAAGCATATTGAAACTCTTCACCAAGAATTCTGAGATTATCCTCTATATTCCGAGGAATACCAAAATCCTCCCAATCAATTTTGACATTTCTGCCGATAACGCCCGCAGTCGGATCAAAAACTAATTGTGCGGCTCTAATTAAGTCAGCAAAGTGTTGTGCTTTTAATCCAATTACTTCTTGGATTTGAGGTGATTTTTGAGGATCTTGAGACATTTTCGCTGGAGTTATGTAGATGTTTAATTTAGAAAAATTACTGCCAGAGATGATCCCAGTATTTCTATTTTAGCTCATAAAATCCCCAAGAAATCAATATTTTCAAGTTAATTATGCAATTTCTACAAAAACTGTAACTGCGGCTACAGCTATCAACATTTCATCATTTTTATCGTTGAGAGAAGCAATTGCTAAACCATTAACTACCATTCCCCCTGCTTCTAAGATGAGGGTTTTTTGACCAAAGGGAAGAACAGCTAATACTTCTGTTTCCCGTACTTGTTCGGGGTAAGGAACGGCAATTTTGACTTCTATAATCATTTCATTGGGATCTTTTAAGCCCGCTACTTCCATAATACCAAGCAACGCATTGTGAGCGATCGCATTCCTAATTGCTCTTGCTGCTGCTACCGTCGGTTCTTGTCCATGCTGGTCTACACCCATTCCCATTTCGATAATAAACCGTTTTAGTGGCATAGTTAAATTCCAGTAATTGTGTATCTATTAATGTAACGTTGTATGGGGTGGTTATGTAATTTTTCTTAATTTAAGGTCAAATACTAAAACTGTCATCAATAATTCTCGGTTTTCATCATCACGTTGAGTAACTTAAATCTAAATTCATGTTCCACCTGAGAACCTAGTGTAATTCTATAATTTGGATGTTATTTAACAGCTTATTAGCTTATGTAATTGTCAAGAAATTTTTACTCTTCTCCAAATATAATTATGGCAAATCTGACATCTTTATACAGGAATACTGCGCTATTTACTATTTAGCCGTGTTTGATTAACTACTATTTACTATGATTCATTTTTAACTAGTGTCAGTTCAGAAAGTGTCACTCTCTACACTAGCAATTTAATTTTAAAAGAGATATCCTTAGTGAATGCAAGGAGTGATACCACTTCAGCTTATATTTGTTACAATTTTCCTAGCACTACTTATACTTTTTGTTATTTAAGTTGCGGGTTTCAAATGTTACAAAAATAATGAATTGGTAGAAAGTTATACGGGGAAACGCTTGAGTTACAAAACTCAGGCGTTTTTTATGTGTAAAATAGTTATATTCCCATAAATAGTATTAATTTATCAGTGTTTAATAATACTATTTATGTTTATATGGGCAAAAATTTTTGTGGTGATAAAATGCCAATAAACAACTTAGGAACTATTCTGGAGATAGAGGTTTTGTTGCTCAAGTAGGTTAGATATGGAAACTGAGGAACTAAAACGGCGTTATCTTGCAGGAGAAAGATATTTTGTTTCTGCTAAATTAATCAGGGCTAAATTAATTAATGCCTATTTACCCGGAATTAATTTATGGGGAGCAGATTTAAGTGAAGCTAACTTAGCTAAAGCTAAACTCTGGGGTGCAGATTTGAGTGGAACGAATTTAGCAAAGGCAAATTTGACTAAAGCAAATTTATCTGGTGTCAATCTCACTGAAGCAAATCTTCGGGGTGCTAGGCTGCATTATACTAAGTTATATGGAGCGAATTTACATCGTGCATATTATGATGAAAGCACCAAATTTCCAAGAAATTTTGATCCTCTGAGTCACAATATGCACAAGTTGTAATTACAGCAGGAGTCAGGAGTCAGGAGTCAGGAGTCAGGAGTAAAACTGTCTTTGTGTATAGGTTTCAATTTAGATTCTGTACCCCATTAATCTGCAATTTGCTGTCTCTACATTCATTTTCGGAGAGGTCTAATTCTATCCCAAGACAGGCTTAATTGCGTAACTGAATTTAGTTCTGCATTTTCTAATTCTGCTGTAGGTACAGAGATTTTAAATAATTCTGCGGCTTGATAAATTCCTCCTGGACGATTCATAAGTTGTTTCTATATCATCACGTACACGCAATAAACCTAAAGCTTGTTCATAGAATTTGAGAATTTCTTTACTATCATCTTGGACAACTATACCTACATGAGTAAACTGACTAGTTTTTAAAGGTGAATGATCATTAATCTGTCCATAATTAGTCACATCATAACCAAAACGTTGAAATAAAACTTGCCGACTAAATGGTTGAAGTAATAGCATTTCTCGTACCCCCACCAACGGTTCTACGAAAGGACGAATTTTTTGATCTTTGTTATAAATTACTTCCCAGTGAGTTTGAGTGTAAAGAATGTTTTCACCAATTGATTTTGCTGCTTCCGCATGATTTAAAATCCCTAATATATCCGCAGTTAAGCTAGTAGCCCAACGATTACCTTTTGTTTTCATGGAACTCACACCTAACCCTGTAGATGTAGGATTTTGCCAAATCATTAACCGAATTAATCCATGATCTGCATTTTGATGATAAAGTCGAATAGTCTGTAAAGGTGAATTTACCCGATATAGTTGATAAGCTGTAGTTGCGGTTAATTCTCCTATTTCTCCAATCCGATAACCAAATTGTTGCCAATATTGAATTGCAGAAATAGCATCTGTGACACCAATACAGACTTCATATATGCTGCTAATTGTTGTATTATTGTTTGAATTCATAATTTATTTAGGGGGAAAATTTTATGGTTAAACGGAATAATTCAGTTAAGTCCATGTCCGCAAACGGGGAAAGTTATGAAGCTAAGATAGCAGAAATTGAAACTATTATCACTCGCATTGAAGGAGGTGAATTACAATTAGCGGATATATTTGCAGAATTTGCCACTGCGGTTAAGTATTTACAAGAATGTGATAGTTTTCTACAGCAGCAACAGCAGCAGGTAGATTTGTTAATTGAAACTTTGCAAGATGACCAGAAGTAAATAAACGGAAGACAACCAAAATATGCGAAAATATGCAAATCTTCCTGAATGCGTTATCTTAGTTGAGTTTTGTAAAATTGTCAAAACCAAATAAGTAATAAATACTTTTTAAATACAGCCAAACATACCATTCATTATTACCGTAATTGTGGTAATTGCCAAAATTAGTTAATTCAGGTATCAGAAACAAACATCATTTTGGATATGTTGAAACTTTACCTGATTAACCAAATTAAAAAAAATTAACTTGTGAGACTATTTGCTAATTAATAACTACGGCTTACAAATCTTTCTGAGGAATCGGTTCATGAAACTCGATCATTAATTGCATGGTTTCTACGGCTAAATCACGTAAATCTTGATTGAGATATACAGCACCTTGAGAACCAAACCAACGGTCAAAAATCGCCACATATTTGGGGTTATTGTTCACAAATCCTTGCATAAATTTGACGAGGGAATAATTCACTGAATTGAGGAATTTCGAGTTATTCTCAGGAACCATACAAGCAATTCCTTCTCGTGAATAGGGACGAGGGGGGACTATGGCAAAACTATCTGGATTTTTTGCTGTTTGTAACCATCCTTCTAAAAGAATGCTATCGGATGCAAAAGCGTCAATTTTACCCTGTTCCAAAGCTGCAAATGCTTCCGATCTAGTCTTAAAATATACAAGTTTGGATTGGGGTTGTATTTGCTTGATTGCTTGTTCATTGGTAGTTCCAGCTAACACACCCACACGCTTATTAATCAGGGATTCCGGTGAACCTAAATTGGTTTCCTTTTTAATTAAAATTTGCGTCCCTGTGACACCATAACTAATAGAAAAATCAACTTTTTTATCTCGTTCCCAAGTAAAACTACTGGCATCACAGACAATATCAACTTGTCGGTTAATAATTTTGGGAATCCTTGCTGCTGGGGTAACTGCAACTAATTTAAGTGTAATTTTTTTGCCTAATTCTTTCTCTAATTGCTGTTGGATTAAAGTTAGCATATCCACAGAATAACCAGTCAATTTTCCTTGACTGTCGGAGTAGGCAAATGGTAAAGCATCTTTGCTTGTACCAGCAGTTAATACTCCTGTTCGGGCTACTTTTTCCATCACTGTCTCTGCACCGGCAACACCGGGTATTAATCCTGATAATATCAAACCGAAGATCACAGGGGCAATATTTTTATATATCTTCGACATAGTGAAAGCAGGTAAATGGGAAAGATTTATTTTGGTACTTACAAACATATTAATCTTGGGGAATCCATAGAATCAAAATGATTAAATTATCTCTATTAAAGATCAAGTTAACAGTTCTAGAAATGATTCTTCACATTAGATCCTGCACAGAATTATGAAACCAATTAATTCATCCGTCTTGATCTGCGTTTATCTGCGTTTATCTGCGGTCAATTATTCTGGAAATCTGATTCTATACAACTTCATTTTAATTTGGTATTGCACAATTATTGATAGTTATATGTCAGGATTTAATTGGAATTGATCGCTTGCAAAGTCATCATCCTTACTCTATGATATTTGAAAATAATGGTTTATAAACGTGGAAATTAGCTATTTTAGGTAAATTTATGACAGAAATTAAATTTTCTATTGAAGGTGAAGATGCCATTACAGCCGCAGAGGAACTTTTGGCAATTGAAGGTATAACTGGTAACTATACCGTAAATTCAGAAGATGTGAAAAAAGAGGCAGTAATTACCACTGTTGCCACTATAGTTGGTTTGGTGGGTGGTGCGATCGCTATTGCTGAACAAATCCGCAAATGGTATCAAGAGTATAAACAAAAACAGTCAGGTAAAAAGATTGCTAAAGTCCTCATTGTCGGACGCAACGGTAGACGATTGTTGTTAGAAAATGCTACAATTGAACAAATTCGCCAAATTTTAGAATCATAACGTGCAGATTCTTCACCTTGACCTAAAAGCCGTTGACGGTAATTATGTAGAGTTACGCTACTTTACTGATAATTACAACCAATACAAAGAACGCAAACTCGATCTGAGCGAAATTACTAATTTAATCGAGTTAGCAGAAACAGATTATTACGTTTCCTCCTTTGCGGAAGATTACGCAGTCACAGGAAAGAATCTGTATAGGTGGTTAGATGGGACTGACAGATGGTTACAAAACCTCATCAATCAACATCAACATCAGGGTCAAGGAATCATTTTAGCCATTCGTACCTCTGTCGAGAATGTAGAGACGTTCCATGGAACGTCTCTACAAAATAATACAACGTCTCTAAATTCTGGAAAGTCTCTCAATCATTTACCTTGGGAAGTTCTGCACAATGGTAAAACCTTTCTCGTTCAACAGTCAATTGTTCCTGTCCGGTGGGTATCCTCGGACTCCGTGAAAACATTGTCTGTGGAGAAAAACCCAGAAAACCGCGCTTTACAAGTCTTATTTATGGCTACTTCTCCCCAAGGAGTAGAACCTGTATTAGATTTTGAAGCCGAAGAAGCGCGAATTTTGGAAGCCACAGGAAGACAACCTTTAGCTTTAACAGTGGAAGAAAGCGGTTGTTTATCAGAATTGGGTTATTTAGTCGCAGATTACGGTAAAGATTATTTTGATATTTTCCATATTACCGGTCATGCCACAATTACCAACGGACAACCGGAATTTATTACCGAAACCGAAACCGGCGCAGCTTATTATGCCAGTGCAGAAGATATCGCTACAGCACTACAATTCCGATTACCCAAATTGATTTTCCTTTCTGGTTGTCGCACCGGACAAGCTGGTGGTGATGGTGATAATTATGGTTCAGTCCCTTCAATGGCGGAAGAATTACTCAAAGCAGGTGCAAAAGCCGTTTTGGGATGGGGACAAAAAGTTTTAGAATCTGATGCAACGGAAGCAGCAGCCACATTATATCAAGAATTAGCAGCAGGAAAGCAAATCACCGAAGCAGTTGCCAGAACCTATCAAACATTAATCAAAAACAAAGCGCGGGATTGGCATTTATTGCGATTATATGCAGCCGATAGTTTACCAGGAGAATTGGTGACACCATTGCGGACTCTGGGGAGGAAACCAGCGCCACCTCTTTCTGTGAGTACGGAATTTTTAGATCCTGCGGGTAAGGTGAAAGTCCCCACCCGTGAGAGTTTTGTTGGTCGTCGTCGTCAGTTGCAAAGTTGTTTAAGGACGCTAACACAATCAACGGAAGAAATAGGGGTATTAATTTATGGCATGGGTGGTTTAGGTAAAAGTAGTTTAGCAGCTAGACTTTGTGACCGACTCCCGAATTTTCAGCGTGTTGTGTTGGTAGGGAGAATTGATGAACCGAGTTTAGTCAATAAGTTGGCGGATGAGTTAGATGATAACGAACAACGCAAACAGCTACAAAATCCTGATGAGGAATTGAGATTTAGATTCAAGCGGGTATTTCAGCAGTTGTCGGACGCTGGGGAAAAGCCGTTTTTGTTGGTGTTGGATGATTTTGAGGAGAATTTAGAATTGACCTCTCCCCCAACCCCTCTCCTGCAAGGAGAGGGGAGTCTAGTTCCCCCATTCCCTCGCAGGGAAGGGGGGTTAGGGGGGTTAGGTCGTTTGCAACCAACAGCCGTAGAGGTTTTAACAGCTTTGGTTTGGGCGATTCGGGAAACATACACCAATCATCGGTTAATTCTCACCTGTCGTTATGACTTTGAATTTAGCCAGTTGCGGTATTTTTATAAACAGCCCTTGGGGGGAATGAGGGGGGCAGATTTAAGAAAAAAGTGTAGTCGTCTTGTGGCTTTTGGGGCAAAATCTGAGGTAGATGAGGCGTTGAAATCGCAAGCGCGGAGGTTGGCTGATGGTAATCCCCGGTTGTTGGAATGGTTGGATAAGATTTTGCAAAATTCCACAGTTGACCAAGTTGCAATTCTCAATCGTTTAGAAGTTGATGCGGTGGAGTTGCGAGAACAGGTTTTAGCTGAGGCTTTGCTGCAACAAATGGATGAAACGATGGGGGAAATGTTGTCACAGGGTTTGGTGTTTGAGTTATCAGTCCCCAGGGAAGCATTAACCGCAGTTTGTGAAAATATCCCCAATTTGGCAGATTATATCAATCGGGCGGTGGCGTTGGGATTGTTGGAAGTTAGTCCTGATGAGTCGTTGCGTGTACCGAGAATTTTGCCATTGACGTTATCCACGAATGTAGAAACCTTGCATCAAAAAGGGGCTGAGGTTTTGTATCGTCTGTGGTGGGAACAAGGAGAAACTTCAACAGAGGAAGAAAGGTTAGAAATTCATCGTTTAGCGTTGTTGGGTAAGAATGAAAGAATTGCCGTCAATGTTGCAAATTATCTTTCTAGAAAGTGGATTTCTCAGAGTCGCTTTCAGGACACTCATAAAATTTCCCAAGAGACACTTAATAATATAAGAGATTATCGTATGCTTAGTAATTTAGCTCGTGTTGAAATTGAGCTAGGTAAGCTTGAAAAAGCTGTAGAGTATTATCAAGAAGCTTTAAAAATTTGTCCAGATAGTGAAATAATTGAACTCTGCGGAATTAAACACTGCTTGGCATATATCAAATCTAAAAATGGAGAATTAGATATAGCTCTTGAAATGTACCAAGAGTGTCTTATGAATAGCGAAAAAATCGGTCATCTTAAAGGTAAAGCTTCCGCATTACACGAGATAGCAGGAATATATTTATTACAAGGTAAGGTAGAAAATGCACTTAATAAATATCAAGAATGTCTAGAGATTCAAGAAAGTGAAAGTATTAATGATCTTCAAGGTCAAGCAGCAACATTACATCAGATTGCATACATAGAATCACAAATAGGAAGAATACAAGAAGCTCTTGCTAACTATGAAAAATCTTTCTACCTTAACGAAAGTCTTGGTAATCTTAAAGGAAAAATATCAACTTTATGTCAAATAGCATCTATTAAAGAAAATGAAGGAAACTTAGAAGCAGTTGTAAGTATTTTTAAAACATCTTTGGCTATAGTTGAACAAATTGGCAGTGTTGAACTTAAAGCAGCAACATTTTATAATATGGCAATTACTTATATTAAAATTAAAAAATTTGATTTAGCCAGTAATTTACTTAATAATTCACTTAATTTATCTCAAGAAATGGATGATATTAAAGGTCAAGCAATTACTTTAACTTCGTTAGGGCAGTTGTTAGCATATAAACAAAGAGATTTTGTTACTGCATTAGACTATTTAGAGCAATCTTTAAAGATATTCCAGCGTATCAAATCACCTGATGCTGAGACAGTAAGGGAAATTATTAATGATGTGCAACAAATGGCAAATAGTTAAGGTACTTTCTTAAAGTATCAACTTGCAAAGTCAAAGTATTTAGTTACAATTTTAATGCACTGCTTTACAAATCTAATAGATCAAACTACAATCTTAAAATATTAAATTACAAAGTGAATGTATTAATATATAAATCTAAAGTATTAAATTACAAAGCTGAAGTATTAAAATATTGAAGAAATGTTATACTTTACACCAAACTACGTAGAACCTACTGAAATTAATCAAACATCAAAACAAAAAACTGAATGGGAGTTTGCAGAAATCTGGGTAGATACTCTTATATCTCCTCCTTATATTGTGATGTTAGTCAAAGAACAATCAGGAAAATTCTGTATCCATAACCCTGCACAAAACTATAAAATCATCTTTGCTAGTGACAATTATGAAGCTGATAAAATGTGGCTACTAGAAGATGAATATGAGCGATTGAATAATCGTATTTTACAACAAGATGCTGATGATAAAGATTAAAAGAGACGTTGACTAAAACGCCTCCTTGTTTAGGATATGTCTAATCAACCTTAAACCTAGCTAATAGTTCCTCACGGGAAAGATTAACTAATAACTGAGTTCTTTCTGTGGGAGAAAGTTCCATCAACTGACTGATAATAGCAGATAACTCCTCATCTAAATTACCAAAACGCACCGCTAACAAACTCTCGACCATCAAACGTTGTCCGTCTTTTTGTCCTTCCTGTCTTCCTTCCTGTCTTCCTTCCTGTCTTCCTTCCTGTCTTCCTTCCTGTCTTCCTGCTTCTATTCCCTCTTGTTTCCATTCTTCACACTGTTTAAGATACGCAGGTGATAAACTCATAATTAACTCCCTTACCTCTTCATCATTGACATTACTATTCAATTCTAAATTTTTCCGCCAAGATGCGAAAATTCTTACTAGATACTTCCATTTATCGTTCTCTTTTGATAGTTCAACTACTTCGCTGATAGCTTCATTTTGAGTTCTACCTTTTCCTAATACCCTTAACCATAGTGTATCCTCTGTCATGGGTAACTGGTTAATAGCCACAATAGCTGCTTTCTGGTATTTTGGCAGAAAATAAACTCCTTTTTCCCATCCCTCCTTTGTTTTTGCTCCAAACCCTTCCAAGATTCTTTCAGAACAAGTGGGTGTTAAAATCCATAGAAAAGGTAATTCTTCTTCAGAGATAGAACGTTTTTCTCTTTTTGCTTGTCGTAATAATTCACCCTGAACGCTATACAATTTTACCAAACAACTTCTAATTTCTACCTCGTTAGGTGCATTGCGGTAAGGTTCAAAAAGACAGCTTTTAACTGCCATTTTTCCTAATAATCCTAATTCAGAATTTATCGCTGTTGTCGTCGGAACAAACCAAACATCTATTTCCTGAACTTCGCTTTTGACATCTTTACTGGTTTCTACCTTACCTAAAGGTTTTAATAATTCTTCTAGGTATTCTTTAGCCAGTTGGTCGTGCAGTTGTCGTGTCATCATTCCCCGCTGGGTTGTCAGCTTGACTATTCTGGTATTTATTTTAAGATAGTTCTTCCTTATCAAATTTATCATAGCAAATTTCAAATCAATTGTCAAGCATCTAAATACTGTTTTTGCGCGAAAAATCAAAGGTTAATTAACCACTAAATTCGTCAATTCTGCGCTAAGTGCCAAAACAGCATACACTTTTTGTGAATTAACCTCACAAAAGGAGTTGACTGTGACTAAGTTCTTATTCGTAACCGATTTAGATCATACTTTCGTAGGGGATGATCAGGCATTATTATTGTTGAGCGATCGCTTGCAACAACATCGTCAACAACATGGGACAAAGATAGTCTACTCTACAGGGCGATCGCCTGTGCTTTACCGCGAACTCCAACTTGATACTCTCGTCCTACCTGTCAACTATCTCAAGTTTGATTTTTAAGTAATATGATATATTTAGCCAAAATCCTACAAAATTTGGTTATACTGAAATATAGTTATTATTGTGCGTAATTTTACTTATATGTCTAAGTCTGACCCTGCCAAAATCAAAACCGTATCATTCAGCCTTCCTTTTGGTATTGGTTCTGTTGAATGGCAATCTGATCCAACAGAGCGCAAAGCCGCATGGTCAATCTATGTTGAACTTGTTACCCGCATTGCAGTACAGTCTTTGGAAACTGACCAAGGACTCTTACGGGAAGCTTTAACATCTTTATACAACTTGTTTCCTGTAACAAGACAAGTTTTAAAGCAAGCAGGTCCAGATGTGGGAGCATCACTTGATTCGGTGGGAGGAATTGCGATCGCAGTCTTAAATAACGGTTTGCGTCCTTTCCTTGCTAAGTGGCATCCTCTCTTACAAACATGGGAAGCACAGCGTCCTCCTCATCTGAGTGCGAAAGAACATGAGCGCAATTGGTCTGAAGAAACAAAATTGCGGGCTGAGTTAGAATTACTGAGGAAAGACTTGGAAAAATATGCCAACGCATTAGCGGAAATTGCTGGAGTCAAGGAAAAACAAAAGGAAGTGAACAATGGCTGAATTTGATGTTTTTTTAGCTCACAATAGTATAGATAAGCCTGTAGTTAAAGTTATTTATGAAGCACTTGAAGAGCGTGGTATAACCTCGTGGTTAGATGGAGAAGAAATTCGTCCAGGAAGTTTATTTCAAGATGCAATACAAAAAGGAATTCCATTAAGTAAATCAGCCGCTATATTTATTGGAAAAAGTGGATTAGGAATGTGGCAAGGACTGGAATTAAAAGTAATTTTGTCAATGTGTTTAAAACAGAATATACCAGTAATTCCTGTGTTATTGCCAGGAGTGTCCGACTTACCCCCGGATATGCTTTTTTTGAAAGAATTCAATTATATAAATATTTATGACGGTGAGATAGTCAATAAAATTGTCAATAAACGTGTTTTAGATTTATTACAATGGGGCATAAAAGGCCAGAAACCAGAAGATTATTCAGCAGAACAGATAAAGATAAAGCCAGGAAAAATACCGAATAAAGAAAAGTTAGTAGACTTAGTAATTCAAGATATTTATGATAGAAAGGATAATCCCTACGCAGACGCTACAATATGGTTTGATGCTATTGAAAAAATTATTGATGATTTAGTTGATGATTTAGTTGATGCTATTGCAGAAAATAATGATAAAAACAAAAATAAAATATTGCCTCGATTGGGTAAAATTCCTATTTTTACTGCATATAGAAATTCTCAAGAATTACTGATAAATAAATACATTATGAATCAAATTAAAAATAAGCTAGAAAAAAAAGGAAAAAATAAAAACGAAATTGTTAATATAATCCAACAACTATTGTTAAATTAATAAGACACTATGGAAAAACATAAATTTCTGAAAAACAACTATACAGCAGGAAATATTCTCAACTTATTGTTGCAATTATACTCGGAAAAAGATTTTCAATACTGGGATCTATCAGAAATAGATATTTGGGGTGTTGACTTCCGAGACGCTATCTTAACAGGAGTGGATTTTAATGACTCTGACCTGAAGAACTGTATTTTTACTCAACCTTTAGGATGTATTCACTCCATTGCTTTTAATGCTGATGGTAATTATTTTGCTACAGGCGATGCTCATGGATTAATTCGAGTACATAATACAGAAAACTTGGCTCTGTGTTTTTTTGAAAAGGGAGCAGGAAATCAGATTTGGTCAGTGGCTTTTAGTTCAGGGACAAATTCTCAACAATTTGCATTAGCAGCAGAAGATGGTAGCGTTAAGTTGTTCGAGATTGAAAACCTTGCTTCAGGCAAACTCAATTTTAAGGAAACCAACTCATGGCGTGAAACAGGACGTGTATTATCAGTAGCCTTTAGCCTTGATCCTGAAAGCAATATTCTGGCATTTGGAGGAGATGGAAATGCAATAACTTTCTACAAAATTAAAGAGAAAGATACAATACGTTTGCCCATCAGTAATGTGTATTGTATGACTTTTATTGATGACAGAACTCTTTATAGTTGTAGCCAAGAGGGAGATTTTATTGGTTGGGATTTAAGTACACGTAACCCTCAAATATTCTACCAAGAACGTAAGAGGCATGAAAAATTAATACGTTGTATTGCGTTTAATGCAACAAAACAAATTATAGCCACTGGATCTGAAGATGGAAAATTGAAAATTTTCGATACTAACAATAAACAAGACTTACAATTCCAGCTAGTCTATATTGAAAACGGATCTGAAAAAGACTATGAATATACAAAATATATTAGTGAAATACGTACACTAGCATTTAGTTGCGATGGGAGTATTCTTGCAATTGGATGTATTTGTAAGAATCAACCTGATAATAGTGAGCATAAAATTCTACTGTTTGATTTAACTGGAGACAAATGGAAACTGATTAGCACATTGGATAATTCTCTTTCAGAAAACCAAGACCAAAATGGTCATACACATTTGATCAGAAGCATTGCATTTAGTCCTAACACTGATAAACCCCTATTTTTTATAAGCGGTGGTGATGGACGCACTGTCAAACTCTGGGATTGGGATCAAGACAAAAAAAAATGGAAATGTCAAGATAATTTGAGAGGATACGCTAATCGCCTCTGGTCAGTGGCATTTAGTAAGAATGAAAATCAATCAATTTTTGCTTGTGGATGTGAAGATAATAACATTCATATTTGGAATTACAATGATCGCACACATATTCCTAGTTACACCCTTTCCAAACATAAGGATTGGGTTTGGTCAGTAGCCTTCAACCATGATGGAACACTTTTAGCTAGTGCTAGTGAAGATAAGACTATTGGTCTTTGGCAGTTTAAAGATAACAACTGGAATCTTATAAATCCTGAAGCAGAAAATACATCACAAACAAACCACTTACTTAACATAAAACATACTAAACGCGTTAGATGTGTTGCTTTTCATCCTACGGAAAATATTTTAGCTAGTACAGGGAATGATAATATAGTTATTCTATGGGATCTAAGAAATCTGAATAATATAAAAGTATTATCCAAATTTACGAATCACACCGACCGAGTGTTATCCCTAGCTTTTAGTCCAGATGGTCATTTCTTAGCTAGTAGCAGTCGGGATAAGACTATTCGTTTGATAGACATTGTAGATAGTGAACCAAGCAATGACCAGCAGTCAAACTCTTCGGTTTTGGAAAAACAACTGGAGGGGCATCAAGATCAAGTTCATAGTATTGCTTTTATTAAAAACACTGAAGGTTTAGTTTTTCCAAAAGAACAGGAAAATCCTCCAGAAACCCAGGAAATTAAACCCTTTTTGGTTAGCAGTGGTTTTGATAGACAACTGATATTATGGGGGATTAATCACAATAATACCTCTGTGGAGAAACTATGTTCTGTGAATGAAGGTCAAAGAATACTTTCTGTTGCGTGTCACCCCACAGAACTAATTATTGCTAGTGCCGGGCATGATCGCATTATTATACTATGGAAAATAGAAAAAAATGAAAAAAATGAATATGTATTCAAAAAAATCAAGATACTTAAAGGACATAAACGCGCTGTAGAATCTATAGTATTTACTCCTGATTGCAAGAGGTTAATTAGTTGTGGACAAGACCAGACTATTAGGTTTTGGGATGTAGAGGTAGATAAGAATAAGGAGATTAGTAAAATTAATATTAGTCTTCACACCATAGAACTTGGTAAACCATACCAGGGTATGAATATTTCTGGAGTTAAAAATTTAGATCCTGCCCAAATATCTGTTTTAGAAGAATTAGGAGCTTCAAGAGATTAACAAATAAGCTGGTTGAATCAAAAAAAACGGAACTATTAAGTTTTATTCTTCCAAAAATTCAAAATGCCGTAAACCTTCTTCAATTCCAGCAGCAAACTCAGCTTTTGCTAAGTAACGATTTTTGCTTGGGTTTGCTTTGTGCCAATCTAGTAATTCTTGTTTGGCATTTGCAACAATAATACCTTTTTCTTTTCTATTGGCAAAGAGGGCAATATCATTACCAGAGTCCCCACACGCAACTGTTTTGGCTGGTTCTATTTCTAAATATTCGCGGACAAAGGTCATGGACATACCTTTGTTGGCTTTACGTGGTAGGATGTCTAGGTCTTTGTTATCACTATAAATAACTTGAATATCTAAACTTTGTTGGAGTAAGGCTTTTTCTAAGTCTGATACTATTTGTAGAGCAGTTTTTTCTTGGAGAAAATAGCTAACTTTAAAAGGTCTTTGCTCACTTTCCGGCTGTGGTTTTAATTGAGTAAAATTGGCAGCTATTTTTACAACTAATTCTCTATCCCAATCTTCAGATAGATTCTCTGACCACTGATTATTAATAATCAATTGATCTTGATGATTATAAGAGTAAATTTCTGTACCTACGGCGCAAATGAGTATATTTGGCTGTAAAAGTGCTATTTGTTTGTGATTTTGTTGTTGTTCTAGTTGCTGATACAGATATAGCGATCGCCCAGTAGAGTAAACAATTTTTGTATTGTGTTGCTGACGATATAGTTCTAATTTGCGATTCAGTCCTTCCATTGCTTGATCATCACCCACGAGAGTGTGATCAAGATCGGTAATGAAAAGAAATTGAGTCACAGTATACTCCTTATATATAGTCGTTTTCAAACCAAATTCGCCTGACTATACCACAACTTGAAACCGAGTTGCAAAAAACTCAACTAAATGTAAAGTTAATCTATAGTAGTGAAATTGACCTTGACATTTTACCCCATACCAGCGATAAAGGTCAAGCAATGCAGTTTTTACGACAGAAGTGGAAATTTGCAGCCGAGCAGACTGTTGTTTGTGGTGATTCAGGTAATGATATAGCTTTATTCGCTGTCGGTCAGGAACGGGGAATCATTGTCGGGAATGCTCGTCCAGAGTTACTCCAATGGTATCATCAGCATCCTGCGGACTACCGTTACCTCGCCCAAAACCGTTGTGCTGCTGGGATTATGGAAGGTTTAAAATATTTTGGTTTCCTAGAATGATTAGCTATCTTAAAGGTATCGTTGCTGGTGTCCAAGCCATTACTCCTAATCGCGTCATCTTGACCTTAGAAGTCAATGGCACAGGTTACGATTTACAAATTCCCCAACGTTTGTCCAACCAGTTAACATCTACTGGGGATGTGATCCAAATCTTTACCCATTACCAGATTCGAGAGGAAATCCCCATGCTTTATGGTTTTTCTTCTCCTTCCGAACGGGATTTATTTCGCCATTTGCTCAGTGTTAGCGGGATTGGTGCGGCATTAGCGATCGCTCTCTTGGATACAATGGAATTACCAGAGTTAGTCCAAGCCATTGTCGCTGCTAACATCCAAATGCTAATTCAAGCCCCTGGAGTGGGCAAGAAAACCGCTGAACGCATTTGTTTAGAACTAAAGAGTAAACTCATCGAATGGCGCAAATCAGCGGGCTTCTTTGTGGCTACAGGGGGACCCGCACCAGGAATTTTAGAAGAAGTGCAAATGACTCTCTTTGCTTTGGGATATACTGCCCATGAAGTCAGTCACGCTTTGCACACAGTTAGCGAAAATATTGGTTTACCCAAAAATGCCTATGTGGAAGATTGGATTAGACAAGCGATCGCTTATCTTAGCAGTAGTGAAGTAGAGTGTTCCTAATTCATGATCAATAATAATCCCTATGCTTGGATAAATGAATCTCTCGCCACTATTCATCGGGCTGACTGGTATCGTTGCGTGCAAACTATTCACAGCCGACCCGGTGCAACTGTGGTCTTATCTGGGCAAGAGGTTATTAATTTTGCCAGTAATGATTACTTAGGATTAGCAGGAGATGAACGCTTACAAATAGCCGCCATTACTGCTATTCAACAATTCGGCACTGGTAGTACAGGTTCTAGATTACTCAGTGGGCATCGAGAAATACATAAAGAATTAGAACAGGCAATAGCATCTACTAAACAAACCCAAGACGCATTAGTATTTAGTTCTGGTTATTTAGCTAATTTAGGGACAATTGCGGCCATAGTCGGCAAAAGAGACTTAATTTTATCTGATGAATATAATCATTCCAGCTTAAAAAAGGGAGCAATTCTCAGCGGTGCAACTGTCATGGAATATCCGCACGGTGGTACTGCAGTACTGCAAGAAAAGTTACGGGAACACAGGAAAAATTTTCGCCGCTGTTTGATCATCACTGATAGCGTCTTTAGCATGGATGGTGATTTATGTCCATTACCCCAACTGCTAGATTTAGCTGAAGAATTTAGGAGTATGCTACTGCTCGATGAAGCTCATGCTACGGGAGTCATGGGAAAAACTGGCGCTGGCTGTGTAGAACATTTTGGGTGTACAGGGAGGGAATTAATTCAAATTGGCACATTAAGTAAAGCCTTGGGAAGTTTAGGCGGATATGTAGCCGGAAGTAGCTCCCTGATTGACTTTTTACGCAATCGCGCCCCCAGTTGGATTTATACCACCGCCCTTTCTCCCGCAGACACAGCAGCAGCAATAGCCGCTATGAAGATAGTGCGAGAAGAACCGGAAAGGCGATCGCAACTTTGGCAAAATGTCAATTATTTAAAACAATTAATTACAGAGAATTTACCTAACTTAAAGTTATTCCCCACAGAATCGCCGATATTATGTTTTCAATTATCTAGTGCAGCAGCCGCATTAACAGCCGGAAAGCATTTGCGAGAATCAGGAATTTTTGCCCCAGCCATTCGTCCCCCCACAGTTAGCACCAGTCGGATTAGAATATCTGTAATGGCTACCCATGAGTTAGGACATATTCAGAAATTGGTAGAAGTGATCAAAAGTATGGAAGAATTAGACCTTGACACTCCCCGGTCTAAAGACGCGGGGATTCTACATTCACAGACTCGCCGTTAGACGACAGGTTTGCACCCTTACGGGTTCGGCAGTCGCTCATGGGGGAAACCCCCAAGACCGCGCTGCCTCACCAATCGC